>NZ_CP041235.1:1800000-2100000 GCF_014905115.1 Sulfurimonas sediminis | reverse complement strand
GCTCTTGCCAAAGAAAAAGAGCTTATACGAGAAGACAGTTTAAATGCTCTGTATGTTGCTTTTACCAGAGCAAGAGAAAATCTGATCATACTTGCAAAACCAAAAGATTCCATGTTTGCACTGCTGGATTTGCAACCTCAAAGCTTCGGAGAACTACGCTCTACATGTAAAGCCAGAAATGTACCGCAGGTGCATAAAAAACTTTCGTTTGAAAATATCTATTACGGGACACAGAGTGATTTGTTGGCATTAGAAAGACAAAATGAAGAGGATTTGCAAGCTATTAATTTTGGTATTGCCTTGCACTATACCCTGGAAATGATGCAGGAGTTTACACAAGAAGCACTGCTGGATGCCAAAGATATGATGCTGAACAAATATGGCTTTATGCTCACAGAATCAGAGGTCGATGATATACAGCAGAGAATAGAGAGGCTTGTCACTACACCGGAGTTTTTGACTTTGACCCGGGGAGTATGTTACAAAGAAAAGGCCCTGCGCTATAAAAACAATCTGCGTTATCTTGATTTGTTGGTCAAGCATGAAAAAGGAGAGTGGAGTGTGATAGACTATAAAAGTGCGATGCATTTTACCGAAGAGCATCGCAAGCAGGTTCGATACTATGTAAAAGCAGTCAAAGAGATAACGGGAGATGAAGTGCGTGGCTATATCTGCTATATCTTGGCAGATACCATTAAGATAGAGACCGTTTAAACGGGTAGAACCTGTTTATATTTTAGACGATGACTGTTTTTATTTTCGCAATCAAATCGTCATTGCGTATAGGTTTCATTAAAAACCCATTTGCGCCGCACTCCAAAGCTTCTGCCTTTTTTGTTTCATCTGTTGTAAGAACCAAAATAGGGAGTTGACGCAAACTTTCATCGGCACGCACGACTTTAAGCATATCGATACCACCCATGATAGGCATAATGATATCCAAGAGAATCAGGTCAATATCATCACGGCTTTTTAAAATGCCTATGGCATCTGAGCCGTTTTTTGCTTCGACAACCTCTTTTACATTTCCGCTTTTCATCAGCATAGATTTTAAAAGCTTCAAATTAATGAGATCATCATCAACTGCAAGCACAACCAAATCAGTTTTTTTCATAGTTATTTCCTTAAATAAATTTTTCTATAACAAGTCTCAGCAAGTCTTTGTTTATAATGTTTTTAATCGTTTCATCTACATATTTCGAATCTTCTTCACTTACAGGTACAGCAGGATCTACAATCATTACCAGGTAGCTGGAAAGATTGTTTTTCTGACTTTTCTCTTTGACTGAGTGGGCGAAATCTTTCAAGTCTAAAGTTTCAGTCTCTTTGTCAAATAAAATAAGTTTATAGCTCTCCTCTTCAATTTTCTTTTGCAATTCATCTATGTTGTCTATGACTTCGTAAGTATATCCAAGCGAACTGAGAATTTTTGTAAAAAGCTTTGTTTCAAAGGGACTTTTTTTAGCAAGAAGAATATCAGCTTTGTATTTTACCGGAACTTCTTCCTGCACCGCTTTTTCTTCTTTTTTCTGCTCTTTTGCTTCTTCTTTCTGCTGCTCTACTTTTTTTGTTTTCTCTTCTTCTGCCTTTGCTTCATCTACATCCACAATGTGGTCTGCTAAAAAATGATTCAGCAGTGTTATGATCTCTTCACGTACTAATGGTTTTGTTGTATATTCGTCAAGTCCGGCTGCTAAAAATCTTTCACGGTCCCCCTTGAGTGCATTTGCCGTTAAAGCGATTATCGGAACATGGGGCTGGTTGTATACCTCTTCATATTCAAGAATCTCCTGTGTCGCTTCTATACCATCAAGGAAAGGCATCTGGATATCCATAAAAATCAGATCATAGTTATTGTCTTTGCGTTTTTGGAATGCTTCAAGCCCATTGGATGCGATACCAACAGTGAGCCCCAGGTCTTCAAGTGTCCGTTTTATCAGCTTCTGGTTGATTATATTGTCTTCTGCAACAAGTACTTTTGCCGCAAATTTAGATGAACCGACTGTAAAGACTTTGTTTGAAGTTGGTTTTACTTTTGGTGCTGTAAAATTTTGACTTTGGTAATTTTCAAGTGCTGCTTTTAGTTTGGTATTGTTTAATGGCTCATATATGGTTTTAAATATCTCTATACCCATAGAGTCGATTTTTCTCATAAAATAAGATTTTGTAAGAAGTATCAGCTTTTGCGGAAGAGTGCTGTATGCTTTTAACTCTTCTTCATTTGCATATTCATAATCTACAAAAAGCATATCATAATTTATTTGTCGCTGGAGCGTTTCAATTTCATTTTTATTTTTAAATGTTGTATAACTTACTCCATAGAAATCAAGATACTCTTTGAGATAGGTGTCTTGTCTTTTTGTTTTATGAGTAGACTCTAAAATTAAAGCATTGATTCCCAGATATTGTTCTTTGGCACTTTCACTGATTACTTCTATCTCTTCAAAATCAAGTGTAAAGAAGAAAGTTGTTCCTTCTCCCGGCTCACTGTGCAGATCAAGCTGTCCTCCCATCAGTTCAATAAAACGCGCAGAAATTGTAAGACCAAGACCTGTACCGCCGTATTTACGTGTAATGGATGTATCTGCTTGTGAAAAAGCTTCAAAAATTCTGGATTTTTGTTCGCTTGTAACACCGATACCGCTGTCTTGCACTTCAAATCTGATACGTGTTGTTCCTTCCTGCGGTGATTGCAGTTTTCTGATATCGACATTGATAGCTCCGGAACTGCTTGTAAACTTCACTGCATTTGAGAGCAGGTTGATGAGAACTTCTTTGATTTTTGTCGGGTCACCTTTGAGTGGCTGCTCAAGTTCAGGGTCAATAAAACATCCCAGATCAATATGCTTTTCACTTGCACGGACAGCATATACATCAACGGCACTTTCAAACTCTTCTATAGGATTAAAGATAACATCTTCAATTTCAAGTTTATTACTCTCGATTTTTGAAAGGTCAAGAATATTGTTGATAATTTCAAGGAGGTTTTCTGAAGATTTTTCGATAATTTCAACAAACTCCTGTTGCTCTTCTTTGAGTCCTGTATCTTTAAGAAGTTCTGTAAAACCAACGATTCCGTTGAGCGGTGTACGAATTTCATGTGACATGTTTGCAAGGAACATTGATTTTGCTTCACTTGCTTCCTGTGCTGCTTCTTTATCTCTTTTCGTCTGCTCAATAATTTTTTCCAAAAGACTGTAGGCCTCTTCTGTTCCTTTGGCTGTATGAAGATTGATCTCAATTGCTTTGTCACTCTCATTTGTGTCTTCTGCCACTTTTCTGAGGACACCTTCAAGGTTGTGAATATTTCTGGCAATTTCATTAGAGAGCAAAAAGCCTAAAACTGCCAATATGATTGAAATCAGCCAAATTGTCAATGTAATGGTCAAAAACTGTAAAGCTTCTGTTTTTACCTGAACGGCTCTGCTGTCCATGGCACTCAGAACAACATTTTCTCCCTCTGAAATAAGGTTGCTTTTTTCTGAAAGCATGGCAAACCAGACACCCGGGTTTGTTTCATACTCTCCGCTTGCTGCAGCAATTAAAATGGAAGCACGTTCTGAGTTAAGGTCATCAAAGAGTTCAAGAGCATCATCACTTTTAAACAATTCATTCAGCTTGGTTTCAAGTTTTTTGTCTTTAATGTTATAGAAATCGATGGCATCTGCTTTTGCTATTAAGGAGAGCCATTGATTAATCTCTTCTTCGTCCATTTCTGTTGAGCGGGCAAGTGTATAAGAGATGAAGTCACGTTCATCTGCGGTGTAGGCATTTGCACGGACCAGTGAAATATAAATCGATGCATATGTGTTGATTTTATTATCAAGTTGGTGGGATGTAATGGTTTCGAGTTGTTTAATAATTATCTGCTCTGCTTTGCCGTATACTTTGGTATATATATCTTCAAAGTTTATTTTATGTGCGTCAACCAATGTTCTGGCATGTTTTATACTTTGCATCGCATTTTTTAATGCCGTGTCTTTTTGTGAAAGTGCCTGTAGCTGTTGAAAATAGAGTTTTTCCTGTTTGTCAACAATCTTTCTCTGCTTTAAGAGTGATTTTAATGTATTTGGTGAGGAATTACCAAGGTACATTACGGTCATACCTCTTTCCCGGGAAACATTTCTCAGAAGGTTGTTGAGTTGCCTGTTTGTGGAAAGCTTATCCTGGAGAAGTTGCGCCGCTTTATAGTTTTCGTATGAGTTATATACAAAATAACTTGTAATAGAAATTAAAATAATAATCGGTAATAAACTAATAAGTCGAAGTCTGTTTTTTAGTCCTATTTGCATTGCCTATTCCTCTTCTTTTGAAATTGCTGTCAGTATATTTTCTATCTCTTTTACAGTTTGTGTCAGTGTCTCTTTATCTGTAGAGTGTGTTAGTGTTTCAAGTTCATTTGTAAAAGTGTGCATTCTCATATTGTCACTCATTCCTTTTAATTTTAAGGCTTGCCGCTTCAGTGCAGGATAGTCTTGGGTGGCGAGAGCATCATTTATTTTTGCAATTATAGCATGTGCTTCTTTTATAAAGTCTTCAAAGAGTTCATTGAAACTCTCTAAATCCAGGCCTATTTCATTGGCAATTTTTTCTTTAGAATATTTTTTCTCATTTTCTGATTCTTCCTGCGTTTGTGATTCTTCCTGCTGCTCTGTCTCTTCCTGAATTTCCTGTTCTTCTTGAATTTCCGGCTCTGTTTCAAGTTGGGGCTGCGGCTCTTCTTTAAATTCCAAAGTCAGTTCAGGCTCATCATCTTTAAAAGTCAGAATTTCTTCAGATTCCTGTGGTGCAACAAAATCATCATCATAAAGTTCCGGAATCTCAATTTTTTGAGGCACTTCATCGTCTTTTATGGTTCCAAGATCTTCTTCCCCGGCTAATTTTGCAATAATCCTGTAAAAATCATCCAGGTTTGTCTTTATAATATCGACATCAGAAGTGGCATTTATAATTGAAAGTACTTCATGTGCATCTTCAATGCGAAGATTCGCTGCAACTCCTTTAAGCTTATGCGAAAGAGTTTTAACATTGTCTGTATCTCCTTCTTCAAGTGATCTGTAAAGTTCATCTTTAAAGTCGTTTGCCTGGGTTATAAAATCCTGTATAAACTCTTCAATCAAATCAAGCGGCAGACCAAGCTCTTTGGATGCAATATTGGGGTCAAAAACATAGGTGCTTTTCGGTTTTTGAGGAGATTCTTGGACCAAAGGCTCTCTCTTTTTTACTTCCTGGGTTTCGATACTCAAGTCACCTACATCCAGTAGTGCATCCAGGTCTTCTTTCTCTTTGGTTTCCACATGTAACGGAGTGTCATACTCATCTTGTATAACTGTTGTTTCTTCTGTTTGGAGGATTGGTTGCGACTGCTGCGGAGATACTGTTTCCGGTATTGTTCTTTGCGTAATATCTCCTGAAATAGCATCATATTCCTGTGCTGTCAGTGTTCGCAAATTGTTTAAGTGTACTATATAGGCTTTTTGAGTCGGATTGTCCACAAGATAGGCATTTGTAATTGTAATTATTGCTTTGTAATTTTTTGAATTGGCATGAATGATGACTTTGGATTCTTCATTTGACTCTGCGCATGTAATATAGTCAATCCAGTGCACATGCTGAAAATTATGTATATATCCTGGTGTTTTTACAAACAAATCTGCGAAATCCGTCACTTCTGCGCGCAGATCAGCCAAATCTTTATACCCCAGTGTACGCAGGTTTTTTTCGTCAATACCCAAAAACTCTTTTTGAAAATTATAAATTAGCATTCTTCCATCCCTTATTCCTCTTCTGTCTCAAGCATTTTTTTGTATGTTTCTTCTGTTTCTTGAATATCTTTGCGAGAGGCTGCTTTTCTGGCAGCAATATAACCTGTTATATTTTCATCATTATCTCTGATTGGCAGAATTTCTGTCTCTACCCAGTAGTACAAACCGTCTTTTCTAAGGTTTTTTACAAGTCCGTTCCAAGCCTGTCCACTTTGAATAGTTTCCCACATTTTTGCAAATATACTGCGTGGCATATCCGGATGTCTGAGTATGTTGTGGGGTTGTCCTACCAGTTCATCGGCTTTATAGCCGGATACACTGCAAAACAGTTTGTTTGCATAGGTAATAACACCTTTTAAATCTGTTTGAGAAATAATGACATTTCCGTCAAAAAAATACTCTTCGTCTACAGGGATAATCTTACTCATTAAAAAACCTTATAATTAGTTACTTACTAGCATTATCACAAATATATCATAAAGGAGTGAAAAAAAAACTTATTTATAAAAATTTTTGATTGTTTTTGCATCTTTTGTATTTAAAAGTGAACGAATATCATCAAATGTGGCACTTTTGAGTGCTTCAAAAGTACCGTAATGGTTGAGCAGTTTTTGAATTTTTGCAGCTGATATTCCATGTAAACTTAAAAGTCTGCTTTCTTGATCAAGTTTGAGTTTTGTTTTTTTGTGAAATGTGATCGCTGCTCTGTGTGCTTCATCCCGTAAATTTTGGACCCACTGCAGACGTTTGTCACTTGTTTTGAGTCTGAAAATTTGCTCTTTTGTATAGAGAATATCCTGAGCGTTTCCTTTGGCTCGGTGTGCTTTTGCATCAACTTTTTCTTTTGAAATGGCTATGACATCAAGGTTGATACCGTTTGATTCAAGTATGTCAAGTGCAAGTTTAAGCAGTGTTGCTCCTCCGTCGAGTATCCACAGGTCCGGCGGTGAATTTTTAGAAAAACTCTCCACTCTTTTTGTAAGTGTTTCGCGCATTTGGGAGTATTCGTCTTTTGCTTCGAGATGATAGGTTCTGTAGGATTTTTTGTCAAACTTTGCATTTTCATATACGACCATAGCCCCGACTGTTGCGACACCGGACATATGTGAATTGTCAAATATTTCCACCCTGTTTGGAATTTTTTGCAGTTGACACAGTTCCTGGAGTTCTTCGAGTATTTTGACATTCAGTGTTTCTCTGTCTTTTTTCAACAACTCCCTTGCATTTAATTTTGCCAAAGCGATTAAATCTTTTTTCTTTCCTCTTTGAGGGATGAGAATGTGTGCTTTTTGACCAAATACTTTTGTGAGGTGATGCGCTATGAGTTCTTTGTCCTCAAAACTCTGAGGAAGAAGAATCGGAGCAGTGATGGGAGGCTTTTCATCTTTGTAAAATCCAAGCAGCGCTCTTGAATAGAGCTCATTCAAATCCAAGCCTTCATGCAGCTGCAGATACTCATGGGAAGAAGAGATGATTTTGCCGTGGCGCATAAATATTTTCACAACAACCGCTCTTTTTTCAGAGCTTTCTATCGCAAAAATATCATAATGTTCATTTGTGGCAAAATCAATTTCGCTTTTAATCTGGGAGCGTTCTATCCTCTCTATAGTGTCTCTGAGCTCGGCGGCTTCTTCAAAGCGTAACTCCTGGGCATAAAACTCCATTTTTTCTTCCAGTCTGCCAAGAAGCAGTTTTTTGTTTTTAATCAGCTGCGATGCAAGTGTTACTTCCTGCTGATAACGCTCTTTGGAGATTGGCAGTTCACAGGGACCGAGACACTTGTCTATCTGATAGTAGAGACAAAGTTTTTTTGACTTCAGACAGGATTTTTTCTGCACAAGTTTGCAAATATCATAAATGGAGTTGAGAATATCTCTCGCACCGACAGAGTAGGGACCATAGTAGGTGATATCTTTGGAGTTGATCACCTTTCTTGTAATGTCGAACCGAGGGTACTCCTGAGAGTTGTCTATGTAAATGTAGGGGTAGGTTTTGTCATCACGGAGTAAAATATTGTATTTCGGACCCAGCTGTTTGATCAGTGAATTTTCAAGTATGAGCGCATCATGTTCGGAATTTACGATGATATAATCCATGGAAACTGTTTGCTTGATCATTTTTGAAATGCGCAAAGAGAGCTGCGGATTTGCACAAAGCTTTGGAGTAAACTGCCAGTAGCTTTTTACCCGCTTGGCAAGGTTCTTGGCTTTGCCCACATACAGGAGATGGCCGTTTTTGTCAAAATACTGATAGACCCCTGGTTTGTCCGGCAGTTGTTGGATTTTTTCTTTAAGTGTCATTTTTTTCTTTTATAATTTTTTGAATAGAGAGAATAAGTTCTCTGAGTTTTTCATCATGAACAGGAATGTCAAAGTTTCCCGTTGCTCTTTCCCTGTAAGATACAATTTTTCTGGGGTGTGTCAATGTTTCTGTGTCTCTGTGTAAAGTAGGTTTGTGTGTAACAAAAGCCTTTATATCTGTTATGGTTTCATTTTCGCATTCTGCGGGAGTGTGAAACTTTAAAGCACTTTTAATGCTTTGTATACTATTATCAAATTCTTGTTTGGCACCGGGATGATTGAGAACGAAAAAAAGTATTTTGTTTTTTATATATGAAAACTTAATCATCTTTTGCAAAGGGGGGCTGAATGCCGATTGTATTTTATGGATACATTTGTATTGAGAGAGTTTAGAAAATTGAGGTTTATTTTGAAGAGAGTTGAGAATATCACTGCTGTTTTTCATAGGCTAATTATAGCAAGCTTTTTATTAAGCGTAAGCGGGTGCGGCTATAAAGCACCCCCTTATTATGAACAGAGTGTACCCAAAGAGGATAAAAATGTGAAGTTTATTATTCAAAAAAAAGAGTTTGGTAATGATACAAATGAAAGCTGTGCACCGTAATGACTGAATATGATGTAGTAATAATAGGCGCAGGTGTGGCAGGACTCTATGCAAGTATGAATATTCCTGCCGAGAAAAAAGTGCTTATTATTAATAAGCGGGAAACTTTTAAATGCAATACATTTTATGCACAGGGTGGAGTGGCGTTGGCCCGTGATGAAGCGGATATTCCGATGCATATCAAAGACACACTTGCCGCCGGTGACGGGCTGTGTGATCCGGAAGCTGTGGATGTTCTGAGCCAGAATTCACGTCAGGCGATTGATGATTTGATAGAACAGGGCTTTTGTTTTGATACTAATGAAGAAGGAGAACTTCTTTATACAAAAGAAGCGGCACACTCCTGTGAACGGATACTGCATGCAGGCGGTGATGCGACGGGAAGGTATCTGCACCATTTTCTTCTTGAACATACTGCCCATGCGATGCTCAGTGATGCAAGAGTCGTTGATCTGCTGATTGATAATGGCGAATGTTACGGCGTTACCGTACTTGATCACAGACAACGCAGAAACATATATGCAAAAAATGTCATTATTGCAAGCGGAGGTGTTGGTTCTTTGTATGAATACCATACAAATGCACCTTGCATCAGTGCTGATATACAAGGACTTTGTGTGATGAAAGGCGTAGCCCTTGACAGAATGGAAATGCTGCAGTTTCATCCCACTGTATTTGTAAACTCTAACAATGCCCAAAAAATGCTCTTGACAGAGGCCCTTCGCGGAGAGGGAGCAACTATAGAGGATGAAACCGGAAGAAGATTCCTGTTTGATTATGATGAGAGAGGCGAGTTGGCCTCACGCGATATTGTCAGCAAGGCAATATACAAATACAAAAAGAAGACAGGTATGCATGTGTATCTCAACTGTGAAAATTTTGATAAAGAGTATTTTGAACACAGATTTCCAAATATTTGCAAGAATCTGAGGGAACTGGGCTTTAATGTTCCTGCGAAAAGGGTTCCGATATCGCCTGCTTTTCATTATGCCATCGGGGGTATTCGCACCGACCTGAATGCCAGAGTGCCAAATGTGAAAAATTTGTATGCTGTCGGTGAAGTTGCTTCAACAAGAGTGCATGGTGCAAACAGACTGGCATCGAACTCACTGCTGGAAGGTTTGGTTTTTGCAAAAAGGGCAGTAGATGATATTTTAAAAAACATTGACACGCCAAAAAATATGAAAACATTTGAATTGCACGATGAGGTGATGAGTCTCAAAGATGACAAGGCGAAAAAAGACCAACTCAGACGAATAATGTGGGAAAATGTTTCTATAATTCGTACAAAAAGCGGATTAAACGATGCTTTATCCACAATTAATGCACTTTTAAATGAAAATATTGGTAAACTACTAAAATTTCGTTTACTAACGGCAAAAGAGATAGTAATATCTGCATTAAACAGGCATGAATCCATAGGGGTTCATACAATACAAGAGGAGAATTAATGGAACACGAAGCAATAAATCTTGCAACAACCTGGGTAGGATGGCTGAGCTTAGCTGTCTTTGTTATAGCGTATTATTTTATCGCTACAGAAGAAAAATATGAGATAAACAAAGCAAAACCGGCACTTTTTGCCGGTACATTTATGTTTATGCTGATCGGTATTTATTATGCTATTAACGGATTGGATCCTGATCCGCTGCATGATGAACTGGAAAAGCTGATTTTGGAGATAGCTGAAATTTTCTTTTTCCTGCTTGTTGCAATGACTTTTATTGAGACGCTTTTAGAACGCGGTGTTTTTGATTTGCTAAAGTATAAACTTGTTTCAAAAGGGTACACCTATAAAAAGCTTTTTTGGCTGACTGGCCTGTTGGCGTTTTTTATCTCCCCAGTCGCAGATAACCTGACAACTGCCTTGATTCTTTCCACCGTGCTTTTTACAATCGATAAGAAAAATCTTGCATTTTTGGTTCCGGGTGCCATAAATATTGTCGTAGCTGCCAATGCAGGCGGTGCATGGTCTCCGTTTGGTGATATTACAACACTCATGGCATGGACTGCCGGCAAAGGGGAATTTGTAGACTTTCTCTTTCTCTTTCCTGCTTCTGTTGTCGGCTGGGTTGTTACGGCATTTTTACTCTCTTTGTCTGTTCCCTCGGGAGAACCGCCATTTGATGCAGCGACTGAAAAGAAACCACAAGTGCAAGATGGAGGAATGATGGTTGCCTATTTGGGAGTTTTGACCATTGCAATTGCTGTTCTTGGACATACTTTTTTCCATTTTCCGGCAATGTGGGGTATGATGTTTGGTTTGGCAATTTTAAAACTTTATGCCTTTCAATTGGAAAGATCAGGACAGCATAGCTTCAATATCTATGTCAATATGGAAAAAGTGGAAAATGACACACTTCTTTTCTTCTTTGGTATTCTTTCTGCCGTAGGTGCATTACACTTTTTAGGCTTTTTGGAATATATTCATCACCTGTATGAGTTGCTTGGCTCAACTACAGCCAATATCGGTGTCGGATTCCTTTCTGCAATTGTAGACAATGTACCGGTGATGAGTGCCATTTTAAAATCTTCTCCAAGTATGGGAATAGACCAGTGGATGCTTGTCACCATGACAGCGGGTATCGGTGGCAGCCTGATCTCTTTTGGTTCAGCAGCCGGTGTCGGAGTTATGGGAAAACTTCGCGGTATTTATACTTTTGGTTCACACATGAAGCATGCCTGGACCATTTTGGTAGGATATGCGGTTTCTATTATAATCTGGTACGTTCAGTTTGAAATTATGGGGCTTTATTAAAAATAGTTTTAAACAAATCACAGTTCGAATCCAAATTTTTGTAACCCGTACTTCAGTGCGGGCTTTGTCTCTTTTATGACCAAGGTCTGGATTTCAAAGAACAAATCAAACATTAATCTTATTTATTGTATCCTTTCATAATTATTTATAAAAGTAAAAAGGCATTTCAATGACAAATGTTAGCATTATAGTTTTAGACTTTGGCTCTCAATACACACAACTCATCGCTCGTCGTCTTCGTGAAGATAAAATATACTGTGAAATCCTTCCTTTTCATACAAAAGCCCAGGATATTGCAGCGAAAAATCCTCAGGGAATCATACTCAGCGGAGGCCCATCTTCTGTATACAACAAAGATGCCTATGAAGTTGACAAAGAGGTTTATAAAATGGGTATTCCGATTCTTGGTATCTGTTATGGAATGCAAAGAATTGCGGTAGATTTTGGCGGTTCGGTTATACGTTCTGACCACCATGAATACGGAAAAGCAGAACTTGGCATAGTCGGCTACCCTGACAATGTTTCCCCTCTTTTTAAAGATTGTGACAATCACACTACAGTCTGGATGAGCCACTCGGACAGAGTCGAAACACTTCCTGAGGGTTTTAAGGTAATCGCCACATCTGACAATTCACCGTATGCGGCCATTGCAAATGATGAAAAACGTGTCTATGCGCTTCAGTTTCACCCGGAAGTACAGCACTCTGAAGAAGGCTACCTGATGCTTCGTAACTTTGCAAAAAATATCTGCGGAGTGACAGAAAAATGGAAAATGGAGCATTTTCTCAAGCAGCAGATTGAATCCATCCGTGAACGTGTCGGCGATGCCAAAGTGCTTTGCGGATTAAGCGGAGGCGTTGACAGTTCTGTTGTGGCAGCAATGCTGTATGAAGCAATCGGTGATCAGCTTATTCCTGTGTTTGTAGATAACGGACTGTTACGCAAAGGTGAGAGAGAACAGGTTGAAGAAGTTTTCAAAGTAAATCTCAAAGCGCCTCTTGTTACTGTGGATGCAGCGGATAATTTCCTGACAAAACTGGCAGGAGTGAGTGACCCTGAACAAAAACGTAAAATTATCGGGCATACGTTTATAGAAGAGTTTGAAAAAGAGGCGAAAAAGCATGACGGTATTAAGTTTTTGGCACAAGGAACACTCTATCCGGATGTTATCGAATCTATCTCTGTCAACGGTCCCTCAGAAGTGATTAAATCTCACCATAATGTCGGCGGTCTTCCTGACTGGATGGATTTTGAACTGATTGAGCCGCTGCGTGAACTTTTTAAAGACGAAGTGCGTAAAATCGGACTGGAACTGGGACTTCCGGAGAGTATGATTAACCGTCATCCTTTCCCTGGCCCTGGTCTTGCCATTAGAATCATGGGAGATGTAAATGTTCCTGATTTGGATCTTCTGCGCGAAGCAGATGTTATTTTACTCGATGAACTCAAAGCAAGCGGATATTATGCAAAAACATGGCAGGCTTTTGCCGTGCTTTTAAATGTAAAATCAGTAGGTGTAATGGGTGACAACCGTACCTATGACAACACGGTATGTATCAGAGTTGTAGAGGCGGTTGACGGGATGACAGCAACATTCGCACATCTGCCACATGATCTGCTGGAGCGAATTTCAAGACGTATTATCAATGAAGTGGATGGGATAAACCGTGTAGTTTATGATATATCTTCAAAACCACCTGCAACAATCGAATGGGAATAAAATCGAGAAAAATTTCAATGCACTTTGAAATGATTTAGGCATCGGCATAGATTAACTATGCCTCAACCTAAAAACATTCAAAATTACATCAAACTTTTTACGATTTCCATAAACGAGGAAATTTCAATGCATAATAAGCCCATTTACCTTTTTTCTGTATCTTCTCATCCTGACGCTGTACATGTAAACTCTTTGGATATTACTTTTTTTCAGCCTGAAATTGATTTTTCCAAATATGATTATTTTATTATTACCTCAAAGCAGGCATCAAAAGCGTTGCAACAGTATGAGAAAAAAGAGTATATAAAGAAGCCGGCGCTCTGTATTTCAAAACAGAGTGCAAAGAGTTTTGAAGATTTAGGGGGGCAGGTTCTGGCTGTCGGTAAAGGATATGGCGATACTCTTGTGGAAAAAATCAAACAATACCCAAAAGAGACAAAATGGCTTTATCTGCGTGCTGAACTTGTTGCCTCTGATTTTGTCCTTACATGTAAAGAAGAGGGATACTGCATAGATGAAAAAATTGTCTATGCAAGCAAATGCAGTGAAGCGTTGTTACATGTAACAGTGCCGCAGGAGGCTATACTTATTTTTACCTCTCCTTCAAGTGTAGAGTGTTTTTTAAGCAGGCATACTTTGCTGCACACACACAAAATAATAGTTATTGGCAAAACGACGGCAAAAGCACTGCCAAAAAACTGCTCCTATACTCTTTCTGATGAGACAACTATCGAGAGTTGTATGCAAATAGTAGGTAAATCCCACGAAAAATAAAACAAATCTTAATCAATATAGTTTGATTCAATCAATTGAACACTAAAATCATCACGATAAAGAGCATTTCTTTTAATATCTGCCATTGTAGTTTTACCGGTTAGGAGTACCTTTTTATCTTTGTTCTCATTTAAAAACAACTGATAAAGATTAACAGTAAAACTTCTAAGAATAGCTATAGAGAAAGGCTCTTTATATGCTATATGGTCATCTTCTTCAGTAAGCATATCTAAGTGATAGTGATATGTTTCCACTCTCCAATGTTGCAGTATCTTTTGAAGAAACTCTTTTGCAGTTGTTTTAAAGTTAGCCATTAAATATTGAGTTGAAATTGTAACTTCACCAGTCTGTGCATTTGTTAATGTTTTCGTCACTTTAATGAGTGATTGAATATTTTGAAAGTTCTCATGATACATAACTAAATCAGCACTTTTATTTTGAAAAACTTCTACTTTTCGAGAGACTCTTTTGTTGTTTTCAGTTAAATAGCTATCTTCATCATCAACTCTATCTGTAGGCTGATTAAACTCTTCTATGGTCTTTATAGCTTTCTCTTTGAGGTGTTTCTGGTTATCTTTGAGTTTTGCTATATATCTGTTACCTTGCTCATCAATAGTGTTGAGAATCTCTGATTGAGTAAGCAGTGCATCAAAGGAAAATATCTGTCCTTCATTGCTAAAAATATTATCGTTTAAAACCTCTTTGAGTGCAGTAATTTCGCTACTCTTATTTTTATCTAAAAACTTGTGAGCAAACACTATTTTTATATCTTTATCCAAGATATTTAGTATTGCTTTATGTCTTTCCTGTGTGTATTGACCATTCACGTCGCTACCTCTCAGCCACTTCCCGTCAATAGCAATATTTTCTTGTGCAATGAATGGAAAAAAGAACTCTCTAAATACTTTTTCCAAAGCATTATTATCTGTGTTTATCAATAAACGATGATATGTTGATTTGGAAGGAATCGTTATCTCTTCTTTATCAAAAATCTCTTTGAGTATTGCATTGTCTTTGTTATATATCATCCATGAAAATATATCCTTAAAAGTTGTATTTCCTTTGATAAGTGCAAAAAGTGTCATGAAAAGAACTTCGTGCAATGGATATTCTATCTTCCCTGTATCTACTCTATAGTCTGGGATACTTTTTAGCGATTCAAGTAAGGCTTTTGTGCGTGTTAATTTGATGGTAAACTCCTTGTTTTAGGAGTCTAAGCAATATTTCTTCCAGTTCTTTTGAATCTATTGATTAAGATTTATTTTATTTTTCGTGGGATTTACCTATATTTAGAGGTATCCTAAAATAAAAACAAGCATATTTTTAGTATAATTATTCTGTTAATCTGAGTAGTTCGTGTCAGCACATATATGCGGGTTCTACATATTCACAACGTGAACCAGTAGGGTTGTTGTGTGTCGGTGGTTTCGCTTGAGGTATGTTGACTCTGCCGATGAAATTGCCGCCGTTAGACAACCCTCTCTTCACCCAAATTCGGCTTTTAGAACCAAGCCAATAGTGCGACGGCTGCTCGGGTTAATGCAAAAAAATTTATTTGTTTTATTACGGTGAGACAAATAAATTTTTTAACAACTTATGGAGATACAAATGAAAATATTGATATTGGGGAGCGGTGGACGAGAGTACTCTATTGCCCGTGCTATAAAAAATGAAGAAGCAGAACATGAGCTTTTTTTTCAGCCTGGAAACGGTGCAACAAACAATCTGGGAACAAATCTCGATATCAAAGATTACAATGATTTGGCAGCATTTGCTAAAGAAAATGAGATTGATTTGACTATAGTAGGTCCTGAAGCGCCTTTGGTGGATGGTGTTGTTGATATATTTAAGGCAGAGGGATTGACAATTTTCGGACCAGGCAAAGAAGCCGCACAGCTTGAGGGTTCAAAGGTTTATATGAAAAACTTTTTGGCAAAATATGACATTCCTACAGCAAAATACATAGAGAGCGATTCGATTGAAGAGCTGTTTGCGTTTACAAACAGACTGCAGACACCGATCGTTGTAAAAGCAGATGGTCTGTGTGGAGGAAAGGGTGTTATTATTGCACAATCCCATGATGAGGCAAAAAAAGCAATTTCTGAAATGCTCAGCGGAAAAAGTTTTGGTGATGCGGGTAAAAAAGTAATCGTGGAAGAGTTTTTAGACGGATATGAACTTTCTATGTTTGCAGTATGTGACGGGAAAGATTATATTTTACTTCCGGCTGCACAGGACCATAAACGCCTGCTTGACGGCGACAAAGGTCCAAATACAGGGGGAATGGGTGCCTATGCCCCGACTCCGCTTGTAGATGAAGCACTGTACCAAAAAGTACGAGAGCGTATTATCCGTCCGACGCTTGAGGGAATGCAAAAAGAGGGTGCCCCTTTTGAGGGTGTGCTTTTTATCGGTATTATGGTGGTAAACGGTGAGCCGGTTACTCTGGAGTTTAATGTACGTTTTGGAGATCCTGAATGTGAAATTCTTATGCCGTTAATGACCTCAAGTGTCTCTGACATGTTTTACAAAGCGGCAACAAAGCGTTTGGGCGAGATCAAAGTAGAATTTTCAGACCAGTATGCTGTCGGTGTGGTTATGGCGAGTGAAAATTATCCCTACGGACCATCAACACCTGCTGAAATTATTTTGGATGATGTCAAGCATAAAGAAATAGAAGAAAATACACATATCTCTTTTGCCGGTGTTACAATGGAGGACGGGAAACTCTACGCAACGGGTGGACGTGTCCTGGTATGTGTCGGTTTGGGTGAGAGTATCAAAGAGGCCCGTGACAGAGCCTACATGAGATGTGGACAGGTTCATTTTGCAGGAAAAAAACTTCGTACAGATATCGCCTACCAAGCTCTTTAGGAATTTGAATTTTGAATGAAGAGATTGAAAAACTTCTTAACCGAGAACATTTACAGCTCGCCTCTGTTAAAAAAAGGGCAATGGCATTTTTTATAGATGAAATGCTTCTCTCTTTTTTGCTTATTATCGCAATGTCTGATTCATTTGCCAATGCACAGACGGTTGAAGATATTATTATTCTGACAAATACCTATGTTATGCAGTATATTGCGATGAAAATAGTCTATCAGACTTTTTTTGTAATGCAGTACGGGGCTACTCTGGGGAAACTGGCAATGAAAATAAAGGTTATTGATATACGCACATTGGACAATCCGAACTTTGCAGTGGCCCTTAACAGAGCAGTTTTCAGGATTATAAGTGAAATGATTTTTTATCTTGGTTTTGTATGGGGGATGTTTGATCCGCAGCGCCAGGCATGGCATGATAAAACCGCAAAAACTTTGGTGATAGATGCTTAAATATTTTCTTTTTTTCCTGCTTGCCTGTATGAGCATTCTGACTGCAGATGACAAGATTGAAATATACGCATCCTCTGTCAAATCAAAAAACAATATTGTGTATGCGGACGGAGGAGTCACTGTTGTTTACAAAGATTATTTTTTAACTGCCCAAAGAGCGGTGTATAATCAAAAGACGCAAGATTTGGAACTCTTTACAAAGGTACGGCTCAATCATAACAAAAAGTACAAGATACTCGGAAAATATGCAAAACTCAATTTGGCAAAAAAAGAGCGGTATTTTAAACCGCTTTATCTGCTTGAGAACAAATCTGATGTCTGGATCAGTGCAAATGAGGGTGAATCAAAAGGGGTATTTCTGGATATCACTTCAGGTTCAGTCAGTGGATGTGACCCTGTAGACCCTTTATGGACAATGGAGTTTTCCTCATCAGACTACAATACAGATTCCAAATGGATTAATTTATACAACGCACGGCTTTATATTTATGATATCCCGGTATTTTACACGCCATATTTCGGTTATTCTTTAGATACAACACGAAGAACTGGGCTTCTCAAACCATCATTTGGCATATCTTCAACTGAAGGATTTTATTATGAACAGCCGATTTACATTGCCGAACAAAACTGGTGGGATTTGGAAATCAATCCACAAATCAGAACCACAAGAGGAAAGGGACTCTATACTACTTTCAGGTTTGTGGATTCTGCTGTTTCACACGGAGAATTCAAAGCAGGATATTTTAAAGAAAACGAGGACTATTATTTAAGATATAATCTGCAAAACCAATCCCATTACGGATTTAATTTTAAGTATGACAATACAAATCCTCTGAATCAATGGCTTGGACTGGACTTGCCGGGACAGTCCGGCATATATGCAGATATTAACCATATGAATGATGTTGACTACATTAACCTTGCGCAAAACAACAATGCCCTGCAGCAGGCAACCGCAACACAGGTACTCTCAAGAGTAAACATTTTTTACAATACAAACGACAACTATATAGGCACCTATTTTAAATATTATGAAGATTTGACACTCCAGACAAATGACAATACACTGCAAAAACTTCCAACCGTTCAATACCATCATTATGTAGATACTTTTTTTAAAGATCATATGCTGTACTCATTTGATGTGCAGAGTAATAATATTCAAAGAATCATAAACAAAAAAGTAATTCAAACAGATGTAAACCTGCCTGTAACACTTCAGACGCCATTGTTTGGTGAATATATCAATCTTTCATACAAGGCAAATCTGTATCTGCAGCATTCTCAATTTAGCGGACATGAACAAAATCCAATTCCTGGTTTTGAATATCATGACGGTTTTTATGCAAGTAACTACCATACTGTTGCTGTTTCAACACAGTTGACAAAGGGATACGAAAACTTTAGTCATGTTGTAGGACTGGAAGTGCGTTATAACGCAAAAGGCTGGAGTAAAAAAGATGGTTTTTATCAGGATAATATGGAGTACTGTTCAGATTTTACAAATAAGGCAGATCCAAATTATGCACAAAGATGTGAGTTTTATAATATAGCAACAATTGAGAATGATACACAGATAAACTTTCAGCAATATTTTTATGACAGTTCTGCACGGGAGATTGCTTATCACAGACTCTCCCAAAACATCTCTTACGAAAATACAAAAGAACGGTATGGAGATTTGGAAAATGAGCTCGACTATAAAATAACAAGTTTTTTGTCCTATTACAATAACATGTTTTATAATTATAAAGAAAAGAAGTTTTCAAAGATTTTGAATCAGGTGTCATTCAACAGGTATGGCGTGAAAATTGCACTCTCACATTTGTATAAAAATACTTTTTTGCCAAAAACAGCCACCTATACACCCTATACAAGTTATCTCACATCAAATATAAAATATACTTACAACAAACACTATTCCTACAATACAAGCTATAATTATGATTTAGAATCAAAAGAGAGAAAAAGTTTCTCTTTCGGATTTTTGTACACAAAGCGATGTTGGGATTTTGGAGTGCAGTATACCGAAAACAACAGACCTGTTTTGACTACAGTCGGGAGTACAAGTTCCTCTGTGTATGACAGGTTTATATACTTGACTGTTGTATTGAAACCTTTAATGAAAGCAAATGCCGGCAGCTCTTTTTTATCGTATAAATTGCCGGATGATACAAAATAGGATGCAAAAAGATGCAAAAGTATAAGCATATTTTACAAGACAGAGAAGATGCAGCACAAAAGCTTCGTGATATACTGCCTATGCAAAAATTAAAAGAAGAAGCGTGGAATATTGTTGCAGTGTCAAAAGGCGGACTTGAATTGGCTTCACTGATAAAAGGCAAGTTGAAAAACAACCTGGAAATTCTTTTTTCAGAAGCAATTATGGCACCAAACAATCCTGAATGTGAAGTTGCCAGAGTCAGTGAAACAGAGGAGATTGTTCTTAATGAAGAGTTGATTAATGCCTTTGGAATACAGTATGATTATATCTACGGAGAAGCTCATAGAAAGCATGAAGAAGATATACTTAGCTATATATACAAGTATCGCAAAGGAAGACCGTTTCCTCCTATGAAAAACAAGATTGTTTTACTTGTAGATGAGGGAAGTGAGACAGGAAGCAAGTTTATGACTGCACTCAAAACAGTTTTGGCCCAGAAACCAAAAGCAGTTTATATTGCCAGTCCTGTACTGCCAAGAGATGTTTTGGAGTTGTTAGAAACATTCGTAGATGATATATTTTTTCTGTATGACATAGATGATTATGTAGAAACATCATTATATTATAAGAATTTAACAATAATGGACGATGAAGAAATAGAAGAAATACTCAGTAAAGATTTAAAGGATAACAGATGACGTATGATGTAAAATTAGAATTAGAAAACAGAGTGGAAGAATACTCCTTTGGTGATGTTGCCAAACAGGCAAACGGTTCGGCATGGCTTAAATCAGGTAAAACTGTAATACTTGCGACAGTAGTGATTGATGAGACTGAAATTGTCAAAGACGATTTTTTGCCTCTGACTGTACAGTATATAGAAAAAACATATGCAGCCGGAAAAATTCCGGGAGGATTTTTTAAACGTGAAACAAAGCCGAGTGATTTTGAGACCCTGACATCACGAATAGTGGACAGAAGTCTGCGTCCCCTGTTTCCAAAAGGATTCGGGCACCCGACACAAATTACCATTATGGTATTTTCGGCAGATGCAGAGTCTGATATGCAGGTCCTTGCTCTTAATGCCGCTTCGGCTGCACTTTTTACTTCGGACATAGATATAAACAGCAGTGTATGTGCGGTTCGCGCAGCAAAAGTAGACGGGGAGCTTGTATTGAATCCAACACTCTCACAGCTGAAGAACTCTACACTGGATTTGTACCTTTCAGGAACGAAGAAAGATTTACTGATGATAGAGATGCGTTCTATCGGCAGTGAAAAGGTTGAGGTTGAAGAGACCTACGAGCCGATGCTTGACCCGATGATGGACCCGAGTCTCGGTACAATAGTGGTAGATACACATGTATCCAATGCAATGCCTGAAGATGAACTGATAGAAGTGCTTGATAAAACAGAAAAAATTCTTTTTGCTTCAAATGTTGAATATGAAGTGGCCTTTGGACCGTACCAAAAAGAGATAAAACCTCTGGAACTCAAAACAGACGGTTTAAATGAAGAGATGGTGGCTTTTGTGAAAGAACGTCATATGCAAGATATCATAGATGCTATGAATCAAATGGCAAAATCCGAGCGTTCAACTGCTTTGCGAAACCTGAGAAAAAGAATTCTTACCAATAATCTGGAATGGGATGAGCTTGAGCTCAAAGCAGCCATAGAAGCAGTCAAAAAAGAACAGGTACGTGCACAGATACTCAATGAGAAAGTAAGAGCCGACGGACGTACTCTGACAGAAATACGCCCTATCAGTATTGACACAAATGTATTGCCTGCTGCGCATGCCTCTTGTCTTTTCACCCGTGGACAGACACAGGCTCTTGTTGTTTTAACAATGGGCGGACCAAAAGATGCACAAATGTTTGAAGGCTTGACAGATTCGGGCACCCAAAATGAAAACTTTATGGTGCATTATAACTTTCCGGGATTTTCGGTAGGGGAAGCTTCTCCTGTTATGGGAACAAAAAGACGTGAACTCGGACACGGAAATTTAGCAAAACGTGCGCTTGAGCCGATACTCAACCTTGATGGACAGACAGTGCGTCTGGTGTCTGAAATACTGGAGTCAAACGGTTCTTCTTCAATGGCAACTGTGTGTGGCGGGTATCTCGCGCTTAAAGCTGCAGGGCTTGAGACAAGTGATACGGTTGCAGGTATTGCCATGGGTATGATAAGTGATGGAGAGCGTTATGCCATTCTTTCTGACATTATGGGTCTTGAAGATCATGATGGAGATATGGATTTCAAGGTTACCGGTTCAAAAGAGGGCATTACCGCTATGCAGATGGATATCAAACTCGGTGGTGTAAGTCTGAACATTTTAAAAGAAGCACTGTATCAGGCAAAAGAGGGACGTGCGCATATTATTGATATTATGCTTGATGCAGAGGCTAAAATAGAATTTAATGACGGTGTACTCCCTGTTACAGAATTTTTTCATATTGATCCGGGATTTATCGGTGAAATTATAGGTCAGGCAGGAAAGACAATCCGTGAAATGATTGAAAAATTTGAAGTGGCGATAGATATAGATAAAAAAGAGGGAAAAGTTAAAATTACCGGTAAAAACAAAAATGGTGTAGAGGGAGCAAAAGAGCATATTCAAAAAATTGTCAATGCACCGAAAAAAGAAAAAATAAAATATGAAGTAGGCGGAAAATACGAAGGGACTGTGAAAAAAATCGTTGACTTTGGTGCTTTTATAGAGTTGCCTGACGGAACAGACGGCCTGTTGCACATATCCAAACTTTCAAAAGACAAACGTGTGGACAATGTAAGCGATATTTTAAGCGAAGGCGATAAAGTGAAGGTGGAAATTTTAGAATTTAAAGGAAATAAAATATCTTTAGGTCTTGCATAAGAGAATATTTAGCAAAACTTTCATATAATGCGCTTATCAATTTCTAGTAGGGAAATCTGGGCATTTATGTTTAGGTTGCTTCATTACATATAATGAGGTTACGCTATCCGAACGGATTGTAATTATTTCAAGGAATATATTATGAAAAAAATTCTTTTTCTTTTAGTAGCTTTTTCTGCTGCTGCATTCGCAAATGACGGTGAGGTTGCCAACCAAACTCTTAAAGCATACTCAATGATCGCTGCCGGTCTCGGTCTTGGTCTTGCTGCATTAGGTGGAGCTATCGGTATGGGTCACACTGCTGCTGCAACTATCGCTGGTACTGCACGTAACCCAGGTCTTGGTGCTAAACTTATGACTACAATGTTCATCGCTCTTGCAATGATCGAAGCACAGGTTATTTATGCATTGGTAATTGCGTTAATCGCACTTTATGCTAACCCGTATTTAGGATAATCTTTAAAGATTACTAAATATACCTCAGACTTGACTCTTTACGAGTCAGGTCACTTTTATACCACACAAATGCGCAGGTGGTGGAACGGTAGACACGCAACGTTGAGGTGGGTGTGATAACTGTTAAAAATAGCATAATATAAGCGCAGGTGGTGGAACGGTAGACACGCAACGTTGAGGTCGTTGTGCCTTCGGGTGTGGGGGTTCAAATCCCCCTCTGCGCACCATAATCCCCTATTTAACAAACTTTCAAAACGATATTTAAAAACTGGTACCATTTGAGTGTTAGTATGACCTGGAAGTTCACTGCCATTAAGACAGTTCAGGTTTAGGTTCCGATATCTCATAACCCTGGGCATAATCTATACCCATTTTTTTTACATAGTTATAAACTTCCAAGGAACAGACAAATTCGGCAATTACAGGAATATTTTTCTGGTGAGCATAGTCGAGTATTGTTTTTGCAGTGATTTGAGAGTTTTTGTCTGCAACGATATTTTTTATAAATACCCCGTCTATTTTTATAAAATCAATTTTTAGGTTGTTGAGTTGTCCGAAATTTGAACATTCTGCACCGAAATCATCAATGGCTAGTTTACACCCGAGATCATGCAAAATATTAAGCGTTTTTTGAATCTCTTTGTGTTTTGCGATACTGTTGTTTTCCAAAATTTCAAAGGTCAGTCGTTCCGGACTGATGCTGTATTTTTCGATATTTTTTTTCACAACTGCCATAAACTGCGGATGTTTCAAGTCATAGTCACTGATGTTGACAGTAAAATTATAAACACTGGTCTGAATTTTTTTACAGGCCTCTTCAAGGATTATTTTAAATATTTCAAAGAGCTGTCCGCTGTAGCGGGCGGCATCCAAAAAATGGTAGGGAGAATAGATTTCACCCTCATACTCTATGCGGACCAGACTTTCATATTTTTCAATTTTATCTGTTTTAAGATTTTTTATAGGCTGAAAATAGGTAAGAATCCTATGCTCACTCAGGGCATCCCGGATTCTTCCTGTCCACAGGGAATTTGAATGAATGGTTCGAAGAATTGTCAAGTCATCACTGTATTTCTTCAGGTTGTTCTTTCCATACAGACGGGCCTCTTTTAAGGCAAATTCTGCTTTTTGTATAATGTTTCCATAGTCATCAAGTACCACGCCGATACTGGCAGTCAGGTGTATTTTAATACCGTTGATGGAGAAAAGATGGTTGTAGATGTCATCTTTTACTTTTGTAATTCTCTGCTCGGTTGTGAGCGTGTCCCCCTGTGTATAGAGCATGGCAAAAACATCTGCTTCAAGGTGAAAAATCTGGGCATCCTGTGTATATTTTTCCAATAAAAATCGGGAAAAAGCCCGCAGAACCTTGTCTCCAAAATCAAATCCGTTGTGGTTGTTAATAACACTGAAATCATCAATATTGATAAGGATGAGAGATTTCTTTCCTGTACTGCTGAGATTTTCAGAGAGTTTGAGCCGATTTGGCAGTTTTGTCACCTCGTTTGTAGTCATCTTCGTGTAAATTTCATCTTTTTTGTCTTGGATATCTTTAAACTGCTGGTACTGTTTGATGGCTGCGCGTACAGTCAGAAAGAATTTTTGAGACTCTATGCAGGCGCGTGATCTGTAGTCATTTATATCATAATGCTCAAGAATTTCATCAGTTGGAACAGCTGAGTCTACACTGTCTATAATGACTATGCGCATAGTAGTACTGATTTGTGCCCGAATGTAGTTGATTAACTGCAGTCCGCCGCTCAGCTTTTCTATATTGATATCTATAAAGGCAACAGCGATATCTTTATTGTCTTGAATGATTTTTCGTGCTTCTTCTGCGTTGTGTGCATGGAGTACTTTGAGTTTTTTATGGAAAATGACGGCATCTCCCAACTTTTCCTTTAAAATATCGTGGACAAAAGCATCATTGCCAACCAGTAGTATTTCCCAAAATTTTGTAGACATTATGAACTCCATGCGTTAGTAACTATTATATATCGCTGCTCATAAAACTTTTATTAATCAATTAAATGAGGATTGTCAGAAGGAAAGGCTTTTTGTCTGTACTAAGGAGACAAGGAGTCTGATTCCTGTAACTCAGGTTTCGGTTCTGCTATTTCATACCCCTGCACATATTCTACACCCAAAGCTTTTACATAATCATACACTTCTTTGGAACAGACATACTCGGCAATCACCGGAATGCCTTTTTTGTGGGCAAAGTCAATAATAGTGGTAGTAACTATCTGAGAGTTTTCATCTGTTACGATATTTTTGATGTAGGCTCCGTCAATTTTAATAAAATCTATGGGCAGGTTGTTCAGCTGTCCAAAGTTTGAACACTGGGCACCAAAGTCATCTATGGCAAGACGGAAGCCTTCTGTATGGAGTTCATTTAAAAGTGCCTGAATGTTTTTATTGTGGGCAATACTGTCATTTTCGAGAATTTCAAATGTTATTCTGGAGTGTGGCAGATTGTACTTTTTGAGTATTCTTTTTGCTGTTTGCAAAAAATCAGGGTACTGCATATCATACTGGCTGATATTTACCGTAAAAAAGCAAGTGCTTTGGGTGGCTTTTTTACAGGCCTCTTCAAGGACAAACTGAAATATTTTAAATATCTGCCCGCTGTAGAGTGCCGCATCCAAAAAATGAAAAGGAGAGTAGATTTCATTCTCGTATTCAAGTCTGACAAGGGCTTCGTATTTAATGATTTTACCGGTTTTTACTTCCAAAATAGGCTGAAAATAGGTATGCATTTTATGGTTGTGCAGGGCATCGCGTACTCGTGTGCTCCATAATGAATTGGTATGAATTGTCCGGAGTATGTTTAAATTATCTGTATATTTTTGAATACTGTTCTTGCCGTAACGGCGTGCCTCTTTGAGGGCAAACTCCGCTTTTTGGATGATATTGCCCCGTTCATAGAGTGCAATCCCTATGCTTGCGGTAAGGCGTGTTTTTATATCGTTGACGGTAAAAATATATTTTGCAATATCGTCTTTGATGCGTAAAATATTCTCTTCGGTTGTTTCATTTTCGAGTTTAACACACAAGAGTGCGAAATTATCGGAATGCAGATGAAAAACCTGGGCATATCTGCCGTATTTTTTCTCCAGAAATTTTGCAAAAGCACGCAGTACTTCATTGCCGAAGTCAAATCCGTTATGTTCATTGATGAGACTGAAGTCATCTATATTGATGAGTATAAGAGATTTTTCTCCCATTGTGTCGAGATATTCTGAGAGTTTGATTCTGTTTGGCAGATTGGTGACATTATTGGTTGTCATTTTCTTGTAGATTTCATCTCTGCTGGATTTTATCTCTTTGTACTGCTCGTACTGTTTGAGGGCAGTTCTGACAATCAGATAGAATTTGTCACTCAGTATCTCTGCTCTCTCTTTGTACCCGTTAATATCATAAAAATCAAAAATTTTATTTGCAGGAACAGGGGAGTTTCCGCTGTCTATCATAATGATTCTTAAGTTTGTATTGTGCAAAACATTTCTTATGTGTTCTACAAGCTTCAGCCCAGCATCTGGTGTTTCCATAGATATGTCTATAAAAGCGATTGAAGTATCGGAGTTGTCTTTTAAGAGTTCTTTGGCTTCTTGAGCATTATGTGCATGGAGGATTTTTACAGGTTTGTTTTGAATTGAAATATTTTGCAGTTCTTTTTTGATCACATTATGCACAGCAACATCATCATCAACGACTAAAATTTCCCAATATTTTTCAGACATCATTATACTTCCTAATCTTGATTGAATATAGCTTAGCATATATATAATTAATATTTATTTATAATAAACGGGGGGGGGTCAACGCCATTAAGTTAAGCAATGAGAAGAACTAAAAAATAGCTTGAAGTTTTAAAAAAAACTATAAAAAACATTTTGTAAAATCTTTACAAACCACTTAATATAGGGATTTCAAAGCTATCTGAAAGTGTTATTTGAGTATAATATATTTATATATTAAGGGTTGGTTATGTTAAAAAAAACTATCGAAATTTCGGGAGTTTTTAAAGACAAAAAAAGAGAAGAATCTTTCCAGATGAAACATAAAATTGGAATAAATTCTTTTACAAGGGATAGAAAGCTAGGGTTTGCTAAAATTATGACTATGATGATTAAAAAGAGTAATAAATCTTTACAAAACAGCATTAATGATACACAACTTGCTTTAGGTGAAGATGTCACTATCTCTAATAGTGCATATACGCAAGCACGAGCGAAACTTAACTATACAGCATTTGAAGAGTTTGCACAGATGGCAGCTGAAATCTTTTACAAAGATGGAGATTATGAAACCTATAAAGGATATAGAATCTTAGCTGTAGATGGTTCTATTGTAACACTTCCAAATACAGAGGATGTAAAAAAAGAGTTTAATCCTATGAAGGTTAAATGTCAGATAAAAGATTATGCTAAAGATGTCTCTCAAGCACGAGTATCTTGCCTCTTTGATGTGCTTAATAATATTGCACTTGATTCTTGTATTGAGAATAAAAATAGTAGTCAAATAAATGAGCTTATAGCTTATGATGAGCGAACTCTAGCGATGAATCACTTTGAGTATTGTAAAGAGGATGATTTAGTGCTTATGGATAGAGGTTATCCATCATTTGAACTCTTTGCAGTTGCTTATAATAAAACAAAAATAGTTTGTCGTATTAGAACAAATAGCTTCTCAAAAGCTAAGTTTCTTTTTGCTCCACATAGTGAAAAAAAAGATGTGATACTTGAGATAAATGCTCCTAAAATCATAAGAGATGATCTAAAAAGTCTGAATTTACCTACAAAGTTAAAAATACGATTTGTACAGGTAATTTTAGATAACGGTACTGTAGAAGTGTTGGCAACAAATGTACTTGATAGAGAAGTACTTAAAACATCAGAGTTTAAAGAGTTATACTCTCTTAGATGGGGAATTGAGACATACTTTGATTTGATAAAAAATAGACTCTCTTTAGAAAACTTTACAGGTCAAAGTGCATTATCAGTAAAACAAGATTTCTTTGCAACTATCTTTTTGACAAACTATGAATCTGCCATGACATACGACATAAACCAAGACCTAAAAGAGAAAACCAAAGAGAATAAATATATCCAAAAAGTAAATAAAGCAGTCTCTTTTAATATCATCAAACATAAGGTATTTGACCTTTTTTATTTGGATGAACCAATAGAAGATATGCTTGAGCAGATGGAGAAACTTTTTCTGACAAATACAATAGTAATTCGACCAAATAGGAAATCAAAACCACGGCTGGATAAAGATATACAAAAGTCCACCATAGCCACCAATTCGATAAATTATCTTAAAATGAAGAAGAAAAATGTTGGAAACTAATCAGCAGGAAGTTCGTAAATTAGGTGGTTGTAGGCTTAACTTAATGGCGTTGCGGGGGGGGGTAGAATTATTAATATTGTGTAATAACCGCTACTTTCTATGCTAAAGCGTGACTTGTGAGAAAAACTAAATTTTTTGCTGTAATTTAGGTTTTAGGCTTTACAGACGCAAAGCCGGCACTGAAGTACCGGTTCCGAAAAACTGTCCAACTCAACAAAATTAATATTGAAATATGGGCTTTTTGAAAAAACAAATTCGGAACCGGTACTTCAGTGCCGGCTGGTGTTTGCACTGCAGAAAAATTCTAGTTTTGTGTGAGAGTCGGAGCAAAAGCCTTTGTACTGAGTCTGATACTTTGTCCGATTTGGAGATTTTTGGCTTCTGCGGAGCTGACGACAACCTCGACGAGTTGCTGTCCTATAGCTACAATGGCAATGTAGATGACATCTGCTTTTTTAATATCGAGCAGTTCTCCCTCAAAAGAAAACTTTTGGCTGCCCTGTGTTTTGAGTAAAACCTCTTTTGGTGCGCCGTCATTGATAATTTTTCCGTTTTGTAACATTATGACACGAGAGGCAAGGCGGTATATTTCGCTCGGGTCATGACTGACCATAATGGATGTCGTGCCAAACTCTTTATGCAGCACAAGCAGTTCGTTTTGCAGTTTTGTCCGCATGGCGGGGTCAAGTGCAGAGAGTGGTTCGTCAAGCAGTAATATTTTTGGTTTTTTCATCAAGGCACGGCAGATGCTGACTCTTTGTTTTTGGCCGCCGCTGAGGCTGTTTGGATAGCGTTCTTTGAGACTGGAGAGTTCGGTGAGTCCTAAAAGATGCTCGGCTAATTTTTTGTCATTGTTGACAAAAAGCAGATTTTTTTCTACACTCATATTTTCAAAAAGGGCATAATCCTGAAAGACAAAACCAATTTCTCTTTGTTGCACTGGAAGTGATCTGTTTTTTTGCAACCAAAATGTGTTATGTACTTTTATCTTCCCTTGTGCTTCTTCGAGTCCTGCGAGGATGCGAAGCAGTGTTGTTTTTCCGCTGCCGCTTTTTCCTCCAAGTGCTACAAATTCGCCCTCTTTTATGCTAAGCTTTACATGTAAAGGCATAATGCCCTCGGCTCCGTGGAGTGTTTTTGTGACATCTATATGTATCATAATCCAAACCTTCTGTTGTGTCTGGCATTGAAGATGTAAACGCTCAGAAGCACTATAAAAGAGATGCCCACCATTATGGCGCTGTAGATATGTGCGGCAGTGTAGTCCATATTTTCCACCATTTCATAAATGGCAACAGAGGCTACCTTTGTCTCACCCGGTATGCTGCCGCCTACCATCAAGACAACGCCGAACTCTCCGACCGTGTGGGCAAAAGTGACAATGACGGCAGTCAGTACCGCCGGTTTCATATTTGGCAGGGCGACAAAAAACAGCGTTTGGAGTTTGCTTTTACCGGCAATGTAACTGGCATCAAGTATATTTTTGTTAAGACTCTCAAAACCGTTTTGCAGAGGCTGGACCATAAAGGGCAAAGAATAAAAACAGCTTGCCACAACAAGCCCTGTAAAAGAAAAAACAAGTTTGACACCAAAAGTCTCTTCAAAAAAGTGACCGATTGGGGAACTGTATGCAAATGCCCAAAGCAGATAAAATCCCAAAACAGAAGGGGGCAATACAATAGGCAGAGCAGTGAGGGCTTCTAAAAAAGGTTTTGTTCGTGATTTTGTCTGCGAGAGAAACCAGGCAAGCGGCAGGGCAATACAAAAGAGTATAAAAGCTGTCAAAGCTGCAAGTTTGAAGGAGAGTATAAAGGGCTCAAAACTCATGAGAGTATCTCCTTGAGTGACAGATCACTTGATTTTATCAGAGCGATGACAGATTCCCCTACATGTAACTGCATTCTTTTCAAAGAATCACTTGTGATGATGGATTCTAAAATATCGTCATGAAATTGTAACACTACAACAGACAAGAGCTCTCCGACTTCAATGGAGTGTACCATTACATGTAACTGGTTTGCATGGCTCAACTCTCCCTGGAGATTTTTTGCGATGGCGATGGCTGTGGGTTTACATGTAAGGAGAACTTCTGTGTTGCGTGTGAGTGCTTTTGGTAATTCAAGGCTCATCATACCCAGAGTGCTCTCATTACATGTAAAGTGTACTACATGTAAGTTTTGTACTGTTTGGATTGCTGCTACTTTTGCTGTAATTGTACTCATTGTACACTGTATCCGTAGGCTTTGAAAATCTCTTTTGCCTGTTGTGAGAGTAAAAAGGTGTAAAAAGATTGTGCGTCTGCATTGTCTGTGGCATGCTTGAGCAAAACTATGCCCTGTGCAATAGGTGTGTAGAGTTTAGGATCGACATCTTTAAAATTGACAGCTTCTTTATACTGTTTCATTTTGGGAGAAAAGAGTGCAGACTTGGCGATAAAGCCCAAATCAGCTGCCGTAACTGCATAGGCAACAGTCTGTCCGACAGACTCTCCGTAAATCAGTTTCTTTTTGATTTTACTGTATAAAGAGGCATTTTGCAGTGCCTGACGCGCTGCTATTCCGTAAGGTGCGGTTTGCGGATTGGCTATGGCTATAGTTTTGATGTTTTTGTCAAGAACCAGCGCAATTCCCTGAGAAAAGTCTCTTTTTTTTGTGCTAAAAAGAGCAAGCGCGCCCCGGGCATACACAATAGGTTTACTCAGAGCAAAGCCTTTTTCGTATAATTTTTTTGGATAGGCCATATTTGCAGAGAGAAAAATGTCATAAGGTGCGCCGTGCATTATCTGTGCTGTGAGTTTTCCACTGCTGCCGATGGTCATTTGTATTTTTGTTTGCGGATGTGTTTTTTGAAACTCTTTTATCAACTGAGGAAGGGCATAGCTGACATTTGCCGCAGTTGCAATGTTGAGAGTGCCTGCCAAAACAGTTGTAAAGGAGAATAAAAGTATAATAAGATAATTTTTCATTCCAAGATTATAGCAGAGAAACCCTAATCGACAAAGCTTAGGTAAATCCCACGAAAAATAAAATAAATCTTAATCAATAGATTCAAAAGAACTGGAAGAAATATTGCTTAGACTCCTAAAACAAGGAGTTTACCATCAAATTAACACGCACAAAAGCCTTACTTGAATCGCTAAAAAGTATCCCAGACTATAGAGTAGATACAGGGAAGATAGAATATTCATTGCACGAAGTTCTTTTCATGACACTTTTTGCACTTATCAAAGGAAATACAACTTTTAAGGATATATTTTCATGGATGATATATAACAAAGACAATGCAATACTCAAAGAGATTTTTGATAAAGAAGAGATAACGATTCCTTCCAAATCAACATATCATCGTTTATTGATAAACACAGATAATAATGCTTTGGAAAAAGTATTTAGAGAGTTCTTTTTTCCATTCATTGCACAAGAAAATATTGCTATTGACGGGAAGTGGCTGAGAGGTAGCGACGTGAATGGTCAATACACACAGGAAAGACATAAAGCAATACTAAATATCTTGGATAAAGATATAAAAATAGTGTTTGCTCACAAGTTTTTAGATAAAAATAAGAGTAGCGAAATTACTGCACTCAAAGAGGTTTTAAACGATAATATTTTTAGCAATGAAGGACAGATATTTTCCTTTGATGCACTGCTTACTCAATCAGAGATTCTCAACACTATTGATGAGCAAGGTAACAGATATATAGCAAAACTCAAAGATAACCAGAAACACCTCAAAGAGAAAGCTATAAAGACCATAGAAGAGTTTAATCAGCCTACAGATAGAGTTGATGATGAAGATAGCTATTTAACTGAAAACAACAAAAGAGTCTCTCGAAAAGTAGAAGTTTTTCAAAATAAAAGTGCTGATTTAGTTATGTATCATGAGAACTTTCAAAATATTCAATCACTCATTAAAGTGACGAAAACATTAACAAATGCACAGACTGGTGAAGTTACAATTTCAACTCAATATTTAATGGCTAACTTTAAAACAACTGCAAAAGAGTTTCTTCAAAAGATACTGCAACATTGGAGAGTGGAAACATATCACTATCACTTAGATATGCTTACTGAAGAAGATGACCATATAGCATATAAAGAGCCTTTCTCTATAGCTATTCTTAGAAGTTTTACTGTTAATCTTTATCAGTTGTTTTTAAATGAGAACAAAGATAAAAAGGTACTCCTAACCGGTAAAACTACAATGGCAGATATTAAAAGAAATGCTCTTTATCGTGATGATTTTAGTGTTCAATTGATTGAATCAAACTATATTGATTAAGATTTGTTTTATTTTTCGTGGGATTTACCTAGACAAAGCTTATAAATGACTTAAATTCAGTTGTTTATAAGTTTATGTAGTTATACTTCCATCAAATAAAATTACTTGAAGGGTTCGAGAATGAAATTTACAAAAATTGCAACTCCTGAACAAATCGATCAAAAATGGGTTTTGATTGATGCTGAGGGTAAAACATTTGGTCGTATGATCACTGAAGTAGCTACTATACTTCGTGGAAAAAACAAACCATGTTTTACTCCTAATATAGACTGTGGTGACTATGTAGTTATCATCAATGCTTCTAAGGCAAAATTTAACGGTCTTGGAAAAATAGCAAATAAAGAATATTTTTCTCACTCTGGGTACTTCGGTAGCACTAAGAGTGTTAAAATGACTGAGCTTTTAGAAAAGAACCCTGAGAAACTATATAAATTAGCAACTCGCGGTATGCTTCCTAAAACTAAGCTTGGTGCTAAAATGCTGAAAAAATTAAAAATTTATGCAGGTGCTGAGCATCCTCACACTGCACAAATAGCTAAGTAAGGATTATTATGGCAACAAAAATTTATGCAACAGGTCGTCGTAAAGCGTCTATAGCAAAAGTATGGTTAACTCCTGGAACAGGAAAAATTACTATCAATGGTCTTTCATTAGATGCGTGGTTAGGTGGACTTGAAGCGAAAAAACTTCGTGTAAAGCAACCACTCGTTCTTACAAAACAAGACTCGAATGTAGATATCGTGGCAACTACTCTTGGTGGTGGTTTCGGTGGTCAAGCAGATGCACTTCGTCACGGAATTTCTCGTGCTTTGGTAGCATATAATCCTGAACTCAAAACAGTACTCAAACCTGAAGGTATGATGACTCGTGATTCACGCGTTGTAGAGCGTAAGAAACCAGGTAAGCGTAAAGCTCGTCGTTCTCGCCAGTTCTCTAAACGTTAATTCGTTTCTTTTATCAATGCTTTTTGCATTGGTAAAATTCTTTTTTATCTCCTCTTTGCAAAGTAAGTGCCTGACTGGAATAAATTAACTCTATTAGTATATAATGTCTGTTCCATAAAAAAGCAGGTATTTCTATGAAAAAAACAACACTCATTCTAACACTCATTACTCTACTCATAATTTTTCTTTTTCCGTTTTTCGGCAACAGTTTCATGCAAAAACTTATAGATGAAAATATTCAGGTTTTGCAGTCACAGGGTCTGGTACTTAAAAAGAGCACAAAAGAGACCGGTTATCTTAACACAAAACAGCATTTTGAATTTGTTTTGCAAGATACACAGGCACTGCAAAACTATTTACGTTCTTACACAAAATCAGCAGTGCCGCCGGCTGTAGAGAAAATTTTTCAAGGTGCGACAATAGGCGCAGATGTCGCCTACAGCAATATCCCCTTTTCAAAGGCTGTGACTGTAGAGGTGTATCCTTTGCAGCTTGTAAATACGCTTATGCAGGAGATGAAAAAAAACAATCCACAGGCCTACAGATATTTCAGTGACTTTCTTGATGCAAAAGGGCTTTTGTATCATGTAGAGTACAATGTGCTCAGTAATGATTTTAACGGCTTTGTCAAAGATATAGATGCAAATTACAGTGTGAAGAAGAATGCAAATATGCGTATGCAGTTAGAAGGTGCCAGGTTCAGCGGAGAGGGAAACATTTTTGCAGCACAAAAGCTGACTTTTCATATACAGACAATGAAACTTGCTTTGGAAGATGCTGCAAATGCACTCTCTTTTGAGATAAATAATTTGCAAAACAGGAGTGAATTTACATCTTTTTCCCACTATACAACAGATACTAAAGTATTTCAAATCAGGTTTTTGATGAAAAATTCTCAGGATGATATCAATATATCTCTTGATAATGCGGATATGGCTTCCTCTGCTTCTGAAAAAGATGACAAAGTGGTATTGCATTCCAAAAGCTTCATAGATACTTTGGTATTTCACACAAATAAATTAGACTTTTCTCTTAAAGCATTGAACAGCGATATCTCTATTGAGGATTTGGACAAACAAAGCTATGAAAAGTTTTCGCAGTTACTCGCACAGTCAAAGCAGATAAGGCAGCAGGTCTTGCTTGCAATGCTTGCACACGGTTTACATGTAAAGGTGTCGGACCTCTCTTTTGAAAATATAACACTCAACAGCATTGAAGAACTTGGCAGTATGAAAATTCAAAGTGATTTGAAAATAGCACAGGACAAAGATTTTTCCAAAAAACTCAAGATGTCGCCTCTGTTGCTTTTGGAAAATGAAGAGATGAATATGAAGATAAGAATGGCAAAGGCTCTTTATCTCAAAATGATAGAAGATACTCCTGCGGCAGCGGTGATTGTATCCTATGCAAAAGAGGATGCGCAGAGTGTCTATTTTGACATAGTGTTTAAAGACAGTAAACTTACGGTAAATGGTAAAGTTGTACAGTAATGGCAAAGACGTTTTTTTTTCTTTTTATTTCCTTGGGTTTTTTCTTAGGTACTCTTAACGGAGCCACCCTGCATCTGGCCACATCTTCAAATCCTTCAAGGCTCAATCCTGTATTGGCGACAGATTCCTCTTCCTCGGAAATAAGCTCTTTTATATTTAACGGGCTTGTCAAATATGACAAAGATTCCAAAGAGATTATAGGGGATTTGGCAGAGAAGTTTTATTTTAAAGACAGACAGACACTTGTTTTTGAACTCAAAAAAAATGTTTTGTGGCATGACGGCAAAAAATTCACTGCCAAGGATGTGCTCTTTACCTATAAGACACTCTTCTCAGATAAAATAGTTTCGCCTTACAGTTCAGATTTTCGTTTTGTCAAAAGTGTCAGGATTATCAATGACTACAAGGTAGAAGTACGATATACAAAACCCTACTTTAAAGCACTTGAGACATGGATGATGGGGATACTCCCCGAACATATTCTAAAAAACGAAAAAAACCTGATGAACGCCTCTTTTAATACACATCCGACAGGTACAGGTCCCTATAGACTGACACGTCTTGAATACTCAAAAAACATAGAGCTTTCTGCTTTTGATGCGTATTTTGAGGGCAGACCAAAGATAGATACTGTTTCTTTTCATGTTATCGGTGATGCAATGACAAGATTTTTGATGCTTAAATCAGGACAACTCGATATCGGAAGTGTAGAGCCTTTCGTTTATGAAAGACAGCTTACACAGAAATTTTTTGAAAACTTTAATATATATGAAAAAATCACTCTCTCCTATACATATCTCGGGTTTAATCTGCGAAAAAAGAAGTTTCAAAATCCCAAAGTCAGACGTGCACTCTCTTTGGCGATTGACAGACAGGAACTCATCGACATTCTTTTTTTAAAACATGCAAAGGTCTGCACGGGTCCTTTTTTGCCAGGAACCATTGCCTTTAATCCTGATGTTAAAGCGCCGACGCAAAATATTGGGGAGGCAAAAAGACTTTTAAAAGAGGCAGGGTATGATGCAGACCATCCCTTTACTTTTGAGATAGCCACTTCAAATGCCAGCTCCATTCGTCCGTATGCGGCAGAAATACTGCAGTATCAGCTCCAAAAAGCCGGTGTAATTGTCAAGCTGAGAGTCATGGAATGGCAGGCTTTTTTAAATATGGTGGTTTTTCCGCATAAATTTGACACGGTTCTTTTGGGCTGGGGACTCTCGCCTACACCCGACCCCTATATGTTCTGGCACTCAAAAAGTGACAAACCGGGCGGTTTTAACCTTGTAGGTTATCACAACAGTGAAATAGACGCAATGATAGAAAAATCACAGGCGACGATTGAGAGAAAAAAACTGGGACGGCTGTGGAGAAAGATGTTTAAAATCATTGCAGATGACAATCCTTATCTTTTTTTGTATATTCCAAATGCCATTACGGCTGTGAACAAAAAGATAAAGCATATAGAACCGGCACAAAGCGGTATATGGCACAACTACATACAATGGGAGAAAAACTGACGTGATAATATTATTTGACTTGGACGGTACACTTATAGACTCTACAGAGGCAATTTTGGAGAGTTTTCACAACTCCTTTGCAGTGCACGGCTTCTCTGTACCCGATGATGCACAGATAAAGGCACTTATCGGACATCCTTTGGATGTAATGTACAGAGAACTCGGGGTGGATGAAGCACTTGTTTTGGACTTTGTCACTACCTATAAAGAGCATTACAGAGAAATCTCTACACAAAAAACAAAACTCCTGCCAAATGCCAAAGAGGCCGTAGAAGCGGCAGCCGCATTTGCATCTTTGGGAATAGTGACAACAAAAACAGGAAAATACTCCCGGATTTTAATGGAACACTTCGGATTAATGGATAAATTTGAGGTCCTTGTCGGCAGAGAACATGTGCAAAATCCCAAACCGCATGCGGAACCGATTTTAAAAGCTCTGCAGAGTTTTGATACAAAAAACAAAGAGATATGGATGATCGGAGATACACAGATGGATCTCTTGTCGGCAAAAAATGCCGGTGTCAATTCCATTGGTGTTTTAAGCGGATATGAAGAGGAAAAAAGTTTAAAAAAGTTTTCTGAAATTATATTTAATGATTCTTTGGATGCAATCTGTTACCTGAAAAGTAGAAAAACCGCATATTTTACAGTATAAGTTAATCTTAATCATATTATCAAGCTAACTTTAAGTGGCTCTGTTCTAAAATTGAGCTTAAGAATTAAAAAAAATTGTTAAAGATAAGTTTCTTGAAAATTGAAGGAGAATTTATGCTAGAGATTAGATGGCATAGTCGTGCCGGCCAAGGTGCTGTTACAGGTGCCAAGGGTTTGGCAGACGTTATTTCTACAACTGGTAAACATGTACAGGCATTTGCGTTTTACGGTTCTGCAAAACGTGGAGCTGCGATGACAGCATATAATCGTGTGGATGACAAAGTAATTATGAATCATGAAAAATATATGGAACCTGATTATGTTTTTGTTATAGATCCTGCCTTGGTATACACAACAGATGTGACGGTAAACGGGAAAGATGATACAAAATACATCATCACAACACATATGAGTACAGAAGAACTTGTCGCCTCTGTGCCAAAACTTGAAGGCAAAAATGTTTACACGGTTGACTGTATTAAAATTGCACAAGAAACGATTGGACGTCCTATTCCTAATACACCGATGCTTGGTGCTTTTATGAAGATATCGGGTATGTATGATATTGAATTCTTTAAAGAGAATATGATGAGAATATTAGATAAACTGCCTAAGAAAATTGTTGATGCAAATATGATCGCCATACAGCGCGCATATGACGAAGTAAAGTAAGGAGCTATAGATGGCAAATACAGGTTGGGACGAATTTGAAATCGGAGCGATGCTTCGTACGTTTGATGGTGCAGTAGAAGATATTGCGGGTACACTCCAAGAAGACCGCCCATACTCACAAAACAGCTCTTTTTCTGCAAGTGTTGCTGACTGGAGAATTGAAAAACCGGTTTTTAATAAGGATTTTTGTATTGATTGCCAATTTTGCTGGGTCTACTGCCCGGATATTTCAATTATTTCAAGAGATAAAAAAATGATAGGAATAGATATGGATCACTGTAAAGGGTGTGCAATCTGTGTTGAGGTTTGTCCGACAAATCCGAAATCACTTTTAATGTTCCCGGAACAAGCAGACGAAGAGACAGAGATTGCTAATTGGCCGGCAAAAGAAGAAGAGGAGAAATAGATGGCATTTGATAAAATGGAATTAAGAGATATTGAAGTATGGGATGGAAACTTTGCAGCTGCACAGGCAATGAGACAGTGTCAGATTGATGTTGTTTCCGCATACCCGATTACGCCGTCAACTCCTATAGTTGAGGGATATGCAAAATTTTTGGCAGATAACTATGTCGAGGGTGAATTTGTAATGGTTGAGTCTGAACATGCCGCAATGTCTGGATGTATCGGTGCTGCAGCGGCTGGCGGACGTGTTGCTACTGCAACATCTTCACAGGGTTTTGCTTTAATGGTTGAAACACTTTACCAGGCTTCTGGTATGCGTTTGCCGATTGTTTTAAATGTTGTAAACCGTGCATTGGCTGCACCGTTGAACGTAAATGGTGATCATTCGGATATGTATCTTGGACGCGACTGCGGTTGGATACAGCTTGATGCATACTGTCCTCAGGATGCGTATGACTTGAACTTTATCGCTTTTAAAGTGGCGGAAGATCATGATGTAAGACTTCCATGTATGGTACATCAGGACGGTTTTATGACTTCACATACTGCACAAGGGGTTCATACTTTAGATGATGATACAGCCTATAGTTTTGTAGGTGATTTCAAACCTATGAACGATATGCTTGATTTTGAACATCCGGTAACACACGGGGTACAAACAGAAGAAGACTGGCATTTTGAGCATAAAGCGCGTCAACACCATGACCTTATGACAAAAGTAATGCCAAAGATTCAAGCAGCCTTTGATGCGTTCGAGAAACTCTCAGGCAGAAAATATAATATCGTTGAAAAATATGATATGGATGATGCGGATGTTGCCGTGGTTTGCATGGGTACTTCAGTGGAAACTGCTCGTGAAGTGGCAACAGAGATGAGAGAAAAGGGTATCAAAGCCGGTGTTGTCGGACTTCGCGTTGTTCGACCGTTCCCGTTTTTTGAAATTCAAGAAGCGCTTAAAGATGTAAAAGCGATAGCAGCACTTGACCGTTCGTCTCCAAACGGAGCGCCGGGTATGCTTTTTAATGAAATTGCGGGTGCACTCTTTAACACAGATACAAAAGCCTTGCTTTCGGGTTACATTTATGGTCTAGGCGGGAGAGATTTGACAAAAAGACATCTCACAGACCTGTATACTGAACTGCAGGCAAATGCTGATGCTGGCAAGGTGCTTACTCCATTACAACAATTTATCGGTGTTCGTGGACCGAAATTACAATTTTTATAGGAAAAAACGATGAGTGAAATGAAAAAAATTAAAAACTTAAAAGAGTTTTCTACATCAGCAGACCGTTTTGAAGGGGCAAACCTTCTTTGCCCTGGTTGTGCACACTCTATCATTGTTCGTGAAGTTTTGAATGCAACAAATGATGACCTGGTTCTTTCAGCATCTACCGGATGTTTAGAAGTTTGTACAGCAGTGTATCCTTATACTTCATGGGATGCTTCATGGATTCATATCGGTTTTGAAAATGGCTCAACTGCTGTTGCAGGGGCTGAAGCTATGCATAAAGCCCTTAAAAGAAAAGGCCGTCTCAAGCAGCCAGAGCGTAATCCTAAATTTATATCTTTTGCCGGTGACGGTGCTTCTTACGATATTGGTTTTCAGTGGATTTCAGGCTGTATGGAGCGTGGGCACAATATGATGCATGTTGTTTTGGATAATGAAGTCTATGCAAATACAGGCGGACAGCGCTCCTCTTCAACACCAATCGGTTCAAGCACAACAACTGCACCGGCAGGTCGTGTAAGCTACGGTGAAAAGAAAAACAAAAAAGATATGGTAAGTATTATGGCAAGCCATGGTATTCCGTATGCGGCGCAGGTGGCTCCAAACAAATGGAAAGATATGGTGAAAAAAATTCAGCACGGTATGGCGGTTGAAGGGCCTGTATTTATCAATGCGGTTTCTCCTTGTACTACTGAGTGGAAATTTGATCCAAAAGACACGATGCTGTTAACGGATCTTGCGACTGATTCACTGGTATTTCCACTGTATGAAATCATTGACGGGCATGAGTTAAACATAACATACAGACCAAAAAATGTTATTCCGGTAGAAGAGTATTTGGCTGCACAGGGACGCTTTAAGCACCTGTTCAAAGATGAATACAAACACCTTATAAAAGAGTGGCAAGAGCGTGTAGATGCAAACTGGGAGTATCTAAACAGAAGAGAAGAAGCTCGCGTTTAGCGAACATCTGGCTTTTTTGAATCATTTATAAACTTTCTCGGAACCCGTACTTCAGTGCGGGCTGTGTGTCTTTAAAGACTAAGGCCTAGGTTAAAACCTTACTGCCATTAAGTTAAGAAAATTAATGCGTTCTCGGAACCGGTACTTCAGTGCCGGTTCCAAAAAAATGCTGAACTTAATAGTATGAAGACTTCATTCTGGGCTAAAATAGACACCTACTTTCATACTTCAATTTATCATCAATTTTTTTCGCTAAAATATATTTAACAATAAACTTAAGGATATTTACCATGCCACTATTAGACAGTTTTACAGTTGACCACACGATTATGCCTGCACCTGCAGTGCGTAAAGCAAAAGTGATGAAAACACCGTGCGGAGACAAAATCACCGTTTTTGATCTGCGTTTTTACAAACCAAACGAAGATAAAATGGACGGACGCGGGATGCATACTTTGGAACACCTTTTTGCGGGTTTTATGAGAAATCATTTAAATTCAAAAAATGTTGAGATTATAGACCTTTCACCAATGGGGTGCCGTACAGGTTTTTACATGTCTGTTATTGGTACGCCTGATGAAAAAAGAGTGGCAAAAGCATGGGAAAAAGCCATGGAAGATGTCTTACATGTAAAGAGTAAAAAGGATATTCCTGAACTCAATATTTATCAGTGCGGAACATATAAAATGCACTCTCTTAAAAATGCCAAAAAAATTGCCAGTGACATTCTTTCGCATAAAATAGGTGTGATGGATAACAAAAAACTGCAACTGAGTAAAAAGAAACTTAAAGAGATAAACGGCTAATGTTAGTTTTAGTACCGATGAATACTACAGATGTGCAAGAAGCCGAGATTACACCTGTTTTAGAAGCAAAAACCTGGGCGCAGCTTCGTATAGAAGAGGGGGAACTTGTAGAGGTACTGCATTGCGACACATACGACGGTTTTGAGAACTGGTCTGAAGCCGTTGTTGTCAACAGTGACGGCGAGCCGGTTATGGACTTTATGAATATGTCTATGATGGTGCTCGTGGCACATACGCAAAAAACGATTGATGATATAGTAGAAGCCTATTTGTTTCGTGAGCTGCACGACTTGGCATACTAAAGAAAGATTTTGTATGGAATTAAAACAGTTTTTGGAACTTTTCAACCCTTTGCCGGGGAATCATTACCTGCAAATTACCGACAAAATTGATGCGACAACACTTGCTTTACAAAAGATAATTGCAGAAGTAGAGGGTGAATTTCATCTTGCACTCTACACACAAGATGCAGTGAAAATACCTGAAGCACTGGAGCAAACCAAGATACAAATTATAAATAGTTTTACAAAACCTTTTCGTGCATTGCCGCGTGATAATGACATGGTGATTTTTAAAGATGTTCTATCGCAACACAGCAATCCTGACTTACTACTAAGAATTGCTTATACAACCCTTGCAAATACGGCAAATATAATTATCATGCAAAAGAAAGGGACGACGAATACAGCAAAAACAAAAGAGCTATTGGAAAGGTTTGAATTTCGTGCCCCCAATGCTATAGAGATACTGCCAAAATATGATCTGGTCATGGCAAAAAAAATGCACATGTGGGGGAACGGGTTGTAGTGAAATTGTGACATCCCTAAAAATAGAATGACATACCAATACCTCAAAAATCTTAAAACTTACAACCAAACCATTAAGCTGCTCAACAGTGACAATTTTGCCATGATGGTTGGCTTTTTTCACTTTGTTTTTATCCAAAAACGCCATGTTACACTGAATCACACTACCATTCTTGCATATTTGGAAGATTATCTGTATGATATTCATCAAAGCGATCCTGATGTGTATCCAAAAGATGCCAAAGCATACCTTGATGATTTTGTCAGTGACAAAAACGGCTACTTGAAGAAGTATCAGGGGAGTGAAGATGAGGCGATGTATGAGCTTACACCCCATACCCAAAAAGTGTTTGAATTTTTAGAAAGTTTAGAGCAGCGGGAGTTTGTAGGGAGTCGGACGAAATTCAATATTATTTTTGAATTGCTTGAGGAGTTGGAATTTGAGACGCATTTGAGCGATACCGAGCGAATTGCAGCACTTGAAGAGGAGAAAAAAGCGATTGATGAACGTATTGCCAAGATTAGAGCCAAAGAAGACTTGCGTTTTGACAACAGTCGTATAAAAGAGCATTTTATGCTTATAGAGGAACAGAGTCGTAAACTCAAATATGATTTTGCACAGATTGAGTATAATTTTCGAGAATTAAACCATAAAACGATGGTGAGTATCGCCAATGCAAGCGGTGCAAAAGAGGGAGTTTTGGACTCCATTTTTGAGAGTGAAGAGCAGATACGACAGAGTGATCAGGGGAAGAGTTTTTTTGCTTTTTGGCAGGTTTTAACTGATGCACAAAAAAATGAAAAGCTTTCTGAGATGCTTGAAAAACTCTATGCAATTGATGTGATAAAAGAGTTTGACAAACATGAAAGCGTCAAAAATCTCAAATATGATCTTTTGTTGCATGCAGGTAAAATCACCAAGGTCTCTTCTAAGCTGATAGAACAGCTTCGCAGATTTATAGATGACAGGGTCTGGATAGAAAATAAAAAAATTCTTGAGCTATGCAAAAATATAGAAAAAACAGCCTTAGAGATAAAAGAGGATACCCCGTCAAGAAAAGATTTTTCCTTTATGATGGGCAGTGGTGTAAAAGTTGACACTGTTTTTGAAAAGTCTCTTTACACGCCAAAAGATGCAACAAAATTTCTTCAGGAGATAAAAGATGAGGAGGAGAATGTCGTTGATTTGGAGAGCTTTTACAATCTGTTTTATGTAAATGAAGCGCTTTTGCAAAATAATATCAACACACTTTTGCAACTCTATCCACAGGTGACACTGCAAAAAGTGATAGAAAAATTTCCTCTTACAAAAGGAATGAGCGAGCTTATTGGCTATCTCTCTTTAGTGCAAAAATCCCAAAACACTATCATAGAGATGGACCAAAAGAGTAAAATCAAAATTGATGATGAAGAACAACACTCAAAATGGGTGCTTGTACCAAATATTATTATCACACGGGGAGAGTCTTGAGATGAACAGAGATGCCAAAACGGCTATTATTTTGCTTTTGCAGGGAATATTTTATAAAAGTGATAATGAAAAAGCTTTTTATGAACTGCTTTATAACAGTTACTCAGCTGTATCGGAGTACTTCGAAACGATTGGCTTAGAGCTTGTGATAGAGGAAAATGACGGGTATGCCTACTTGAAAAACAGGGTTTTTGAAGAGGGCGAAGAGGCACTGCCGAAGTTGATAAAAAGCAGAGAGTTAAGTTATAAAGTATCTTTGTTGTGTGTGGTGCTGCGACGTAAAATTGCCGAATTTGAAGTACAGTCAGAACATGAAAGAGCGGTGATAGGCAAAGAGGATATCAAAGGGGCGCTTGAGCTCTTTTTGGGAACTACTTTTAATGAACTCAAAATGCAAAAAGAGATAGAAAGTACCATCAAAAAAGTGGAAGATTTAGGCTTTTTGAAGAAACTCAAAACAGTTGAAGAGGCGTATGAGATCAAACCGTCCATAAAAGCCTTTGTCAATGCAAGCTGGCTGGATGATTTGGACAAAAAATTGCAAGAGTATAAAGAGGCAAAAGTATGGAGTTAAGATTTGATTTTGCAGAGGATGACAGAAGTGCAGGATTTCGCCTGCAACATTTTGAGTTTTACAACTGGGGCACCTATGATAAAAAGATCGTAAAGCTTCCACTTGACAAAAGCAATGCACTTTTGACGGGCGATATCGGCAGCGGGAAATCAACCATAGTCGATGCCTTGACAACTCTTTTGGTACCGCACAATAAAATCATCTTCAATAAAGCAGCCGGGGCAACAACGAAAGAGAGAAGTCTCTACTCCTACATTGTCGGCGAATACAAAACTACACAGGATGAAAATTTTGGCCATTCCAAAGCGGTAAGCCTGCGTGATGAGAAGAGTTACAGTGTGATTTTGGGACGGTTTGAAAACATCGGCTACGATGAATCGCTCACACTTGCACAGTTTTTTTATATTGCCAACAAGCAGGTACAGAAATTTTTTGTTGTCTCAAAATCAAATCTTGGCATCAAAGAGGACTTTTTTGGCTTTAGCGACATCAGAACGTTAAAAAAGTCTTTAAGAAAAGCAAATCATACCGAAGTATTTGACACTTTTAAAGACTATTCACACTCTTTTCGTCGGGAGATGGGCATTAAAAATGAGCAGGCGTTAAACCTTTTTTATCAAACTGTTTCGCTCAAATCCATCGGAAATCTGACGGAATTTATCCGAACACATATGCTTGAAGATACAAAAATAGATGCAGAAGTTGATGCACTGTGCAATAATTTTGCAGAGCTCAACCATGCACATGATTTGGTACTGGAGGCAAAAGAGCAGATTAGTATGCTGCTGCCGATAGAAAAAGAGTATAAAAAATATACCAAGATAGAGAAAGAACACAGGATTTTTGTGACGATGCGTGAGAAGTTGGGGCGTTTTTTCAGTCTGTTTGAGAAAGAACTTTTAGAGCAAAAGCTTCAGGAATATGCCCTTGATCTGACAAAGAGAATGTCACAAAAAAAATCCCTTGATGAGAAGATAGAAAAACTTGGCAATGATATAGTAGATATAAAGTTAGATTTGCAAAAAAACGGAGCCGACAGGCTCAATGCACTGAAGCAGGAGATAGAACAAAAAAACCGCTTTTTACAAGAGACAAAAACAGACAACCAAAACTATAATGCACTCCTAAAAGAACTCTCTTTAAAGGCTGTTTCAAATGAGCATAGCTTTTTAAAAACAAGACAAATGCTCAATGAACAACTTGAGGGGATAGAAGATGAGCGGACAAGCTACCAAAACCAGCTCACAATGGATAGAGTAAGTCTTGCTCATTATGAGCAAAAACTTCAAGAGTTTGCTGTGGAGATAGAATATCTTCAAAACAATCCTTCCAATATTCCTCACCATATCTCCGCCATGCGTGATGTTATGGCAGAGGGTCTTGGAGTCGGACGCGAAGAGCTTCCTTTTTTAGGTGAATTGGTAACGGTAAAGGACAAAGAATGGAACGGTGCCATTGAGCGGATACTGCATAACAGTGCACTCTCTTTGCTGGTTGAGAGTGGCCTTTATGAGGCGGTGAGCAGTTATGTAGAGACGACAAAACTGGGCGTAAAGCTTGTTTATCTCAAAGTAGATACCACAAAAAACAGCACTGATTTTGTCCAAACAGTCCCAAACTCCATCCTGCAGAAGATTGAGGTAAAAGCAGATTCTCCTTTTGTCGGCGTGGTCAATAAAATTTTGCAAGAGCGATTTAACATTACCTGTGTGGAGAGTATAGCTGATTTCAGGCGGATGAAAAAAGCTCTTACTATTCACGGACAGTTTAAAACAAATTTTATGCGCCATGAAAAAGATGACAGGTATGACATTCATGATAAATCGCGTTGGGTTTTAGGCTGGAACAATCTTGCAAAATTGCATGAGCTCAAAGAGCAGCAGATGCGCACGCAGGAAAAAGCAAAGCATCTAACACAAAGAATTCAACAAACAGAGCAAAAAGAGCAGGCCCTGCAAACAAAACGCGATATTTTGCGTGATATTTTACGATACAAAGATTTTGCTTCAATTGACTGGTACCGCTATGCCAAAGAGATAGAAGCACTTCAAGAGGAGATGGAAGTTTTACAAAGCAGCAGTGATATTATTCAAACGCTGCAACAGCGACTTTTGGAGGTAGAAAAAGAGCTCAGGCAAAAGAGACTGGAACTTGACGGCGTTACCCAAAAAATAGGCGAGTTAAAACAAAAACAAGATACACGGGAACTGGAACTCGGCAGGGCAAAACTGATTATAGAAAATGAAGAGCTTCCAAGTGAGATAGAAGCTGCCCTGCAAAATCTCAAAAGTGAGTTAGTCACTGCACCGCTTAATCTCAATACAATAATAACAGCACAAAAAACACTCCGTGAGTATATACAAAACGAGATTGATAAAAATGTCAAAACAAAACAGCGCCTTTCTCAAAATATCATTGCGCATCAAAACAGCTTCATCAACCGTTTTCCTGTAATAGCCAAAGAGTTGTATGCTTCTGTAGAGAGTTGTGAGGAGTTTAATGCAAAACTTTTAGAACTGCAAAAAGACAATCTCCCAAAATGGGAGAAAAAATTCAAAGCACTCTTTAAAGAAAAAACAATCCAAAACATTGTGATGCTTCAAAGCCTTTTGGATGAATACGCGGGTGAGATAAAGACAAAAATAGATACAATCAATAAATCGCTCACAGACATAGAATACAGCGAGGGTACCTTTATAGAACTTGTTGCCAACAGTGCTGCAAATATAGAGATAAAAGATTTTAAACAGACACTCAAACAACTCACTACGGGTGCAGTCGATGAAAATAACATTTACGATGAACAGAAATTTTTGCAGATAAAAGAGCTTATAGCACGATTTAACGGACGCGAGGGGTATGTGGATGTTGATAAACGCTGGCGTAAAATAGTTACAGATGTACGCAACTGGTTTACATTTAGTGCCATAGAAAAGTATATGAGTGATGGCAGTACGAAAGAGTATTATGAAGACAGTGGCGGAAAATCGGGTGGACAAAAAGAGAAACTTGCCTACACTGTGCTGGCGTCTTCTTTGGCATATCAGTTTGGTTTGGAATATGAAAAAATTCAAAGTCGTTCTTTTCGTTTTGTGATGATAGATGAAGCCTTTGGAAGAGGAAGTGATGAGAGTACCCGTTATGCACTGCGTCTTTTTGAAAAACTCAAACTTCAGCTCTTGGTTATCACACCCAAACAGAAGATAAATGTCATAGAACCATTTGTAAAAAGTGTTCATTTTGTCGCAAACCCAAGCGGAATGGACTCTTCGCTTATCTCCATGCAGATTGAAGAGTATGTGAAAAATAAAAAGGGCTGACAGATGGATTTTTATAATGTTGCCACTATACAAAAACGCTTACAACGCTTGTATGACAGCGGAGATATTTTTCGCCTCTATATCCAAAACAAGCCTTTTAGCCCTGTGAAAATCCCCCTTAAAAAGCCAAAAGAGCAGGAATTGCTTCAAGCATTTTCTCTGATTTTAAAGCAAAAAGAAAAACTTGAACGCTCAGGGTATTCTCTGGAATACAGGGCGTTTCATTTTAAGAAGATGGGCGTGCAAAAACTGCCTGTTTTTGTAGTTATTAATGATAAAGAGCAGTTTCTTTTGCTGACAAATGCAAAAGAGGAGTACGCTCTTTTTGTGCAGTGGTATGAGTATTTGTTCAAGTACTACCCAAAACTCAAAGAACTTTTTTTTGTAAAACCAAGGCTTGTTGTGGAGTATGCAAAAGAGTGGGAGAAATTTGTTTTGATACTTGGTTTTTTTATCCATAATCCATCTCCAAATATCTATATAAGAGAGATAAGTCTTAAAGGTATTGACACGAAATATATACAAAAACATCTTAAAATTCTCGATATTTTGCTCTCTTGCATTTTAGAAAGAGAGCCACTTGCAAGCATAAAAGATTTTGCCTTTGAAAAACGCTACGGGCTCAAATATATACTGCCACAGGTACGTTTTAGAATTCTGGATGAACGGCTGCGTATGTGTGGATGTGATGATATTACACTGACTCTTGAGCAGTTTGAAGCTTTGGAAACAGAGTGTCAAAGAGTGTTTGTGATTGAAAACAAAACAACCTTTCTCTCTTTGCCTCAGCTTCAAAGCAGTATTGCAGTTTTTGGGAGCGGATATAACATTGGTATTTTAAAAAATACACGCTGGCTTGAGACAAAGGAGATATATTACTGGGGTGATATTGACATGGACGGCTTTGCCATTCTTTCTAAAATGCGTTCATATTTTCCACAAACAAAGTCATTGATGATGGATACTAAGACATTAGAGCAGTACAAAGAGCGCAGTGTAAGCTATAAAGGAGCCAAAGAGACAGAACTAAAGCATCTGACCCAAGAAGAGAGCGTAGTATACAAACGCTTAGCGTCAGATTATTATGGGAAAAATTTCAGACTGGAACAGGAGATGATTCCTTTTGATGAGGCAAGAGAAGTGCTTCATCAAGAAACCATCAGATAATTTTATAAAATATCAAACCTGTCTAAATTCATCACCTTATCCCATGCTGTAATGAAGTCATCTGCAAACTGTTCCTGTTTGTCATCCTGTGCATAGAATTCTGTTTGTGCACGCAGTTGGGAATTGGCACCGAAAATTAAATCTGCACGTGTTGCTCTGTATTTTATTTTCCCGTGAGAGAAACCTTCAAACAAACTGTGGGCCTCATCTGCCGGTGACCATGATAGATTCATATCTGCCAAATTTACAAAAAAATCATTACTGAGACGCTCTTTTTTATCGCTGAGTACTCCATGGTCACTTTGCTTATAATTGACCCCAAGCACTCTCAGCCCGCCGATGAGTACCGTCATCTCGGGTACACTCAGTGTCAGTTGCTGTGCTTTGTCAAGTAAAAGACGCTCAGCAGGCACTTTACACTCTTTTGGAAGATAATTTCTAAAGGCATCTCCCTCTTTTGGTTCAAGGTATGCAAAGCTGTGAACATCTGTCTGCTCCTGTGTGGCATCGACCCTTCCGGCAAGGAAAGGAACTTTTTTGGTGTAGCCACCATTTTTGAGTGCCTTCTCAAGTGCTGCCACACCGCCAAGGACAATGATATCTGCAAGGGAAATCTGATTTGTATGATGTGCATTGAAATTCTTTCGAATTTTTTGCAAAACAGACAAGACTTTTTGCAACTGTTCAGGCTCGTTAACCTGCCAGTTTTTTTGCGGTTCCAGGGCTATTCTTGCACCGTTTGCTCCACCTCTTTTGTCTGAATCTCTGTAGCTTGCAGCTGAGGACCAGGCTGTATAAAGAAGTTCTGGAATTTGCAAAGAACTTTGTAAAATCTCCTCTTTTAAAGCTTCGGTCTCTTCTGCATTTATCACTTTGTCATCAGCAGGCACAGGAAGTGGGTCTTGCCATAAAAAATCTTCTTTTGGGACTTCCGGACCAAGATAACGAGATTTTGGACCCATATCACGGTGTGTCAGTTTAAACCATGCTTTTGCAAAACTCTGGGCAAACAGTTTCGGGTCTTTTAAAAAAGAACGGGAGACTTTTTCAAATTCAGGATCCATTCGCAGTGCCAAATCGGTTGTAAACATAATGGTTTTTTCTTTTTTCCCCGCAATGTGTGCATTAGGAGTCAAATCTTTTTCATCCGGATTGACAGGAACCCACTGCCAGGCACCTGCAGGACTTTTTTGAAGATTCCATTCGTATTTGAATAAGATTTCTAAAAAGCTGTTGTTCCATTTTGTAGGCGTAGGCGTCCAGGCACCTTCTAGTCCGCTCGATATTGTATCGGCGCCTTTGCCGCTTTTGTAGCTGTTTTTCCAACCAAAACCCTGTTGTTCCAATGGGGCTGCTTCAGGTTCGGGACCTACATACTTTTGAGGATCAGCGGCTCCATGACTTTTCCCAAAAGTATGACCGCCTGCTATAAGTGCAATTGTTTCTGCATCATTCATGCCCATGCGACGAAAACTCACCCGTATATCCTCAGCGGCAGCCAAGACATTCGGTTCGCCGTTAGGTCCTTCTGGATTTACATAAATAAGTCCCATTTGTACTGCAGCCAAAGGATTTTGGAGTTTTTTATCTGCTGCATGTCTTGTATCAGCAAGCCACTCCTCTTCCTCTCCCCAGTAAATGTCCTCTTCTGTCTGCCAGATATCTTCACGGCCGCCACCAAAACCGTAAGTCTGTAAACCCATAGATTCCATCGCCACGGTTCCGGCAAGTATCATTAAATCGGCCCAGGAAATTTTCTCTCCATATCTCTTTTTCAGAGGCCATAATAATCGGCGGGCTTTATCCAGATTGACATTATCTGGCCAACTGTTGAGTGGAGCAAAGCGTTGATTACCGGTTGCTGCACCGCCGCGTCCGTCCATAATGCGATAGGTGCCGGCACTGTGCCATGCCATGCGAATAAAAAATGGTCCATAATGCCCATAATCTGCAGGCCACCAGGAAACGGAAGTTGTCATAAGCGAAACAAGGTCTTTTTTGAGCTCTGCATAAGGGAGTGTTTCAAAAGCTTTTTTGTAAGAAAATTCTGATGCTGTAGGCGTCAGACGCGGGTTGTTTTGTGTAAGTATTTTAAGATTAAGCTGATTTGGCCACCATTTTGCGATTTCATCACCATCTACAATGGTATGTTTGTATGATTGCATAATAAATTCCTTTAAAGAACTATTTTCCTAATGGAAAATAATTATCCTTTATTATTGCAGAAGTAAACTTAAACGATTATTTATTATTAAAAATATTAACAATTTGTTTCTCTGTGCAATATTTTGAGTAACACAATGGTAAAATAGCACCATGAAAAAAGATACAAATAGATTTGACACAGATGTGCATACTTTAGAGCTTACAAAAGACGGAAGCTATACAGCCTACTCAAAAGAGTACGCCCAACATTATCATTCAACAAGAGACGGGGCTTTGCATGAGTCCTTGAAAAAGCATATACTCCCTGCTTCTTTACATGTAAAGGAGAAAAAAGAGCTGGCTGTTTTGGATATTTGCTATGGATTGGGTTTTAATACTCTGGCAACAGTGTTGCATTACAAAAAATATGCACCGCATACAAAACTGCATATCTATTCTCCAGAGTTGGATGCAAAACTGATACAATCTTTGCCCTCTTTTGAGTACCCGGACGAATTTAAAGTACTGCACGAGGTAATAACAGCACTCAGTACACAGGGCAGATATGAGGATGAGACTCTTTGCATAGAGCTATTTTTAGGGGATGCACGGGAGTATGTAAAAAAGTTTAAAAACAAATTTGACATTGTCTATCAGGATGCTTTCTCTCCTGACGCAAATCCGATGCTCTGGACACAGGAGTATTTCAGCGATATAAAAAAGAGTATGAAAAAAGATGCGATTTTGACAACATACTCAACAGCACTCAAAACGCGTTTGGCTTTACATGTAAACGGATTTTATGTTTATTTAAACAAAGGAGAAGATTACAGAACTGCAACAGTGGCATCTTTGAGGGAGCTAAGTGACTTTGAACCAGTGGATATGCAACACAAGATTACATGTAACCCAGATGTAAGACCGTTACAAGACAGCGAACTTTTTAGTCGTTAATAACATCTAAAAACTCTTTTCCAAACTGTGCGAATTTCTTTTCACCCACGCCATTTACTTCAAGCATCTCTTCTTTATTGGTTGGCATATCATTGGCAAGGTGTTTGAGTGTTTTATCGCCAAAAATGATGTAGGCAGGTACTCCCATTTCACTTGCGAGTTCAGCTCTTTTTGCTCGAAGTTTTTCAAATAACTCTTCATCATAGTCAAACTCTTTTTCTTGTTTTATTTTTTTCTCTTTGGTATTGATTTGCAATCTAGAAGATTTGATGTCAACGAGTGTTTGTGATTTTAAAACGGCGATAGCATCCTGAGTCAGTTTTAAAACATTGAAATCTCCGAGTGTGACAATTTTTAACTCTAAAAGACGCTCGATGATGACAAACCACTCTTTCTTGCTCAAATCCAACCCAATGCCATAGACCGAAAGCTTGTTAGCACCGTTAGCAAGGAGCTTTTGTTCACTTGAACCACGCAAAATATCTATGATATAGTTTTTCCCGAAGCTCTGATTTGTTTTATAAATCGTACTCAGAACCATTTGTGCCTCTTTTGTGATGTCTTGTCGTTTGTCATCGGATGTCAGGCAGTTGTCGCAACGCTCTTTACACGCATCAAGGGTATCGTTAAAGTATTCGGCGAGTTGTTTGTGAAAGCAGATTTCACTGGTGGCATATTTGTATATTTTGTCTATTTTTTTATCAAGATGGGCTTTGTACTCTTCGTTTGTAATCTCTGCTAAAAAGCGTTTATGCTGTGCCATATCACCTGCATTAAAAAGCAGTAGCACTTCACTGTCTTCTCCGTCACGCCCCGCACGACCAATCTCCTGATAATAATTCTCCTGTGATTTTGGCAGGCTCATATGCACGACAAAACGAATGTCACTTTTGTCTATACCCATGCCAAAGGCGATGGTGGCAACCATGATGTTGATTTTGTCATTGACAAAGATTTTAAAATTCTGCTCTCTTACATGTTGAGGCAGTCCGGCATGATAGGCAAGTGATTTGTAGCCGTTTACATTTAAAAAAGCACTTAGCTCTTCGGCTTTTTTACGCGAACTGACATAAATGATACCACTCTCGTCTTGATGGCGTGAGAGAAAATTTTTAAGCTGAGCATGCCCGTTGCTGATGCGTCTTTGTGCGGAGATAAAAATATTTTTACGAAATACCTTTCCTTTGAGTAGAAGCGGATTTTCAAGACGCAATTCTCTTAAAATATCCTGTGTGACATTGTCGGTTGAAGTTGCCGTAAAAGCGGCGATGGTCGTGTTTGGAAAATTATGTTTTAAATTTCCCAAAGCACGGTAGTCATCTCGAAACTCATGCCCCCATTGGGAGATGCAGTGTGCTTCATCTATAACGAAAAAGTTTACATGTAAACCCCGAAGCAGTTCAATGGTATGTCCGTTGTTCAGGCGCTCTGGAGAGAGGTATAAAAATTTCAAAGCCCCGCTGTATGCCTGTGATATAATATCTTGCACCTCTTCATGACTCTGTGCCGAGCTTATCATTTGAGCGGAAATATTTTGTGCCTGCAGGGCGCGTACCTGATCTTGCATCAGTGCAATAAGCGGAGATATAACAATGGTAATGCCCTCCATCATCATGGTTGGAAGTTGATAAACAAGAGATTTCCCGCCGCCGGTTGGCAGTATCATCAGTAAATCCTGTCCGTTTAAGATGGCATCCACACCTTCTTCTTGCAACTCTCTGAAACTATTGTGTCCGAAATTGTCTTTTAAAACCTGATTTTTGATTTGTACTCCATTTGTTGTCAACTTTTTTTTGCACTGCCGACTGTTGTTGCGTTGACTCTCAGCTTAGCGTTAAAAGTACGGGTTTTGAAAAATTAATAATTTGCACTTATTCGATCTACTTCATCCCATGAGAGTGAAGTTGATTTTTGATGATTGATAATATGTGCAACGTACCGGGCAAACATATCTGTCTCGACATTGACACGACTGCCTTTGCGGTAGTTCTTAAAAAGCGTCTCTTTCATGGTATGCGGAATGATAGTCAGACGAAAACTGTTTTCATTGACATCATTGACAGTCAAACTTACGCCGTCTATGGTGATGGAGCCTTTTGGCACAATATAGGGAATGAATTTCTTCTCTACCGTTATAAAAACATCATAGGAGTTACCGTTGTTTTTGATGTCTTTAATGGTGCCGACGGTATCAATATGCCCCTGAACGATATGCCCTTCAAAACGGTCACCCATTTTCATAGCAGGTTCTATATGCACCTCGTTTCTATAGTTTTCAATGGCCAAAAGTTTCTGGCTCTCAGGAGAGAGTTCTACGGCAAAGCCGTCTGGATTTACTTTTACTACGGTTAAACAGGCACCGTTTACGGCAATTGAATCACCGATATTGGCTTTGTATGTTGCTCTGATACTGAGAGAGGAACCTACAAAACTTTTCACTGTTGCAACTTCTCTGATTAAACCTGTAAACAAATCAGCTCCTTAAAAAACAATTTTGCCGTCTTCTTGAAGACCCTTGATGATAGCTTTGGCTTTTTCATGCCCTTGATAGGCGGCTTTTCGGCACAAATCAAGCGCTTTGTCATGATCCTCTTCACAGCCTATTCCCTGATCATAAAGCAGACCCAAGTTATACAGTCCTTCTGTGAGTCCGCCATCAGCTGCACGTTTAAAGCAGATAAAAGCTTTTGCATCATTCTGTATCACGCCATGTCCCTCTTTGTAGAGTGCGCCAAGATTGTTAAATGCCTGCAGATGCCCGCGTTTTGCCGCTTCTTCATACCAGAATGCCGCTTCGGAGTAGTTTTGCATACAGCCAAGTCCGCGTTCTAGCATGAGAGCAACTTCATACATGGCAGGTGGAACACCTCTTGTTGCCGCTTCCATATGCAGCTCATATGCCTTGAACATGTCATGCTTGACACCGCCAACACCGTTTTCATATAAAATAGCAAGGTTAAAAAGCGCATACGGCTGTTTCGCTTCGGCTGCCTTTGTGTAGAGCTCCAGTGTTTTTGCCTCATCTTTTTCACACCCCTGTGCCATTTGGTGCATATATCCCAAAGAGGTTTGCGCATCGGCATTGCCTTCTTCTGCCAGCTGTGTATAAAGTTTGTATGCAGTTTCAAAATCACCGGAATTATAGGCTTCGTTTGCTTTTTGTATCATTGTTTTTCATTCTCCGTACGAATTGGTTGTCTAAAAGTTGTTGCATTGCCTTTGGCGGCTGCTTTTGCTTTTCTTACTTTTTCTAATAATTTTTCTTTGCTGCTGAGATGTTCATTACGTATTTTATGCTCATAACTGCCGTCAATTTCGGGGTCATAAACCAGTATTTCGGGTACATAATCTCGAAATAAATCTGTACTCATCTTAAAAACCTTATATAGACTTCTTTCAGAATTCTCATAAATTTACTTTATATTATGCAAATGATACTGAAAAATGATAAAATTCGCTTTAATAAAGTAAGTTTATATAAGTAATTTAATTAGCTCATTCTCAAAACCACATCCTGTGATTTTTCCGAGGCTTGAAAATCAGAATTCATTCTTGAATGATTTTAAAAATCCGCAAATTAAACTACTTATATAAACAAGTTATGCTAATAGGATGTATAAATGAATTATGATGTAATAGTAGTAGGCGGTGGACATGCGGGTATAGAGGCTTCTTTGGCGGCAGCTCGAATGGGGCACAAAACACTGATGATTTCCATGCTTGCGGAAAATGTCGGAGCGACTTCCTGTAATCCTGCTGTGGGCGGACTCGCAAAAGGGCATTTGGTGCGGGAGCTTGATGCACTCGGCGGTGAAATGGGACTGATTACCGATGAAGCGGGCATTCAGTTTCGCATACTCAATCAGACAAAAGGACCGGCTGTTCGCGGCAGCCGTGCACAGATAGATATGGACAAGTACCGTATAATCGCCAGAAATGTTGTACTGGGTACACCCAATCTTGATTTGGCACAGGATACGGTTGAATCATTAATCATAGAAGAAGATGAGGTAAAAGGTGTCCGCACCGCACTTTTAAATGAGTACAGAGCCAAAAAAGTCATCATCACTTCAGGGACATTTCTCAACGGTATCATACATGTAGGCGAGGTACAGCAAGAGGGCGGACGTTTTGGTGAACCACGAAGCGTCGGACTTTCTGCTTCGCTTAAAAATGATGCAGGGCTCAGTATGGCACGTTTAAAAACAGGAACCTGCGCGCGTATTGACTCTTCAAGCATTGATTTTTCCGTAATGGAAGAGCAGGGTGGGGATGCGTTGCCGAATCCTTTTAGTTTTAGAACAGACAGAGAAAAATTCCGTGCGACAAAAAAACAACTGCCGTGCTACATTGCCTATACAAATGAGACCACGCACCAAATTATTGAGAGCAATTTTTACAGGGCTCCTCTGTTTACCGGTCAGATTGCCGGAAAAAGTCCGAGATACTGCCCATCTATAGAAGATAAAATAGACAAGTTTCCAGACAAAGAGAGACATCATCTCTTTTTGGAACCACAAACTATGGACAACACGGAGATTTATGTCAACGGTCTGAGTACCTCTTTACCGCCGGAGGTGCAGCGGGATATGATCCACTCGGTCAAGGGAATGGAAAATGCAAAAATCGTCCGTTACGGCTATGCCATAGAGTATGATTTTGTGGATCCGCGTGAGCTGAAACATTCGCTTGAGACCAAAAAAATCAAAGGACTCTATTTAGCCGGTCAGATAAACGGGACAACAGGCTATGAAGAGGCAGCGGCACAGGGGATTATGGCGGGTATCAATGCTTCTTTGGCCCTGCAAAATAAAGAACCGCTTATTCTTCGTCGTGATGAGGCATACATCGGTGTGCTTATAGATGATTTGGTAACCAAAGGAACGAATGAGCCTTACAGAATGTTTACCTCCCGTGCAGAGTATCGTCTTTTGCTTCGTGAAGAGTCTGCAGATGTTAGACTGGGAAAATATGGACATGAACTTGGACTCATTTCTGATGAACAGTATGAAAAAATCAAAACAAAAGCACAGCAGATACAAGAAGGTGCACAGCTTTTGGAAAATACAAAATTTACGCCAAACAAAGAGTTTAACGCACTGCTTGCATCTATGGATGAACAGCCTCTAAAAGATGTCTCAACCGCACAGCAGCTTATTGCCCGTAAAACATTTGATGTGCAGAAGATGGTCACAGTTGTGCCTGAACTTGACAAGTATGATGACTACATAAAAGAAGAAATTTTGGTAGAAGGCAAATATGCCCGCTACGTTGACAAACAGAGCCAAGAGATAGAGCGTATGAAAAAGTATCTCAAAGTCAAAATACCCGAAGGCTTTGATTTTACGGGTGTGAGCGGACTCTCCAAAGAGGTACAGGAAAAACTGGCGGCTTTTTCTCCGCCGACACTCCAGGCTGCAATGAACATCAGCGGAATTACACCGGCAGCGATAGAGATACTGCATATATATATCAGAATGGCTGCAAAAAAACAATGAGAACTTTTTATTATGTGCATACGGGGCACAGAATAGGTCTGGACAGATTTCGCAGAGCGGTGGCGATACTCAATGCTTTAGAGGATGAAGATATTACACTGCTGACAAGTGACTACAGAATTGCACAGGCGGCACGAGATTTTGGCATAGACAAGAGCGTGGGGATTGATGTTGTGCGAAATATTCCCCAAATTGCCCATAACGGCGACAAATTAATTTTTGATTCTGAGGAAGCTAATTCCATTATGCTTGAAGATATGCGAAACTATTTTTCAAGATTTGTGAGAATCAGTGATAAGCCTGATGAGGTAAAAGCGGAAAATGAGTTTTTGCTCTCTCCCTATTTGGAAGGTGAAGGTATCTGCAAAGCCGTGGTTGTAGCTGACAAATACTTTACATGTAAAGAAAAAACAGTGCCACTTTCTTATTTTTTCGGGGATGATGATTATGAAAAAGATTTACAAAAACATTTGGACTTTATAGAAGATTTACACCCGTATTTGCAACTGGGATTTTATTATTTTCTAGATTATGAAGAAATGTTAAAAACAAGATTCGTTCATTACTTCGAATTTGAAGAGTATGATGCAATGATAATGCAGAGTGAAGTTTTAGTAACAGCTTCGCCACAGGCAGTCCTTGATTCTTTAGCTGCTGGCGGGAAACCTGTTTATATACAAAGAGAAGATTACACACGGGATTTTATTCCTCTGTTTGAAAGCTTAAATATTCCTGTCGTTCATAATTATGATAAAAGTCACTTAAATGTGATATTAGAGACTGTTTTTACGAGAAACTACGGAACAATTGAAAAAAATAGTAACAAAATGGTAAACTTTCTAAAGGAAAGCTTAAATTTATAAATAATTAAAACTTATTTGGTATATAATAAGATTGAAAATTGAATAAAGAAGAGAGAAAACATGAAAAATAATAGCCGTAGAGGTTTTATGGGCAAAGCATTCGGTGCTGTTGCCGGTGTGGGTGCTGTTGCTTCATTATATGCAATGAAGAGATCCTGGGATCCTTTACCGAGTGTAAAAGCAGCTGGGTTTACTACTCTTGATATGTCGCAGTATAAAGAGAATGAGTTGGTAACAGAAAAATGGAGAGGGAAGCCTATTTTTGTTTTGAAGCAAACTGCAGAGATGGTTAAAAAAGCAGAAGAAAATCCTAAAGATATGGAAAGACTTATTAAAATAGGCAATGACTACTTTTTGGTTTGCCTTGGTCTTTGTACGCACCTTGGTTGTATTCCTGGATATAATCCAGATGAGCAAAGCTTTTTATGTGCATGTCATGGTGGTATGTATGATTTCACAGGTGATGTGACAAAAGCTCCGCCACCACGTGGGCTTGATATTCCTCCATTTAAAGTTGATGGAAACAAACTGGTTTTAGGTGAAGAAGGACCTGAATATAAAAAGATGCTTGAAAATGGCATAACATTAAAAGCATAAGCAAAGGAAGATAAATGGCACATTTTACAAAAGCAAAAAATTTGCATGATTGGCTCAATCAACGACTTGCTATTGACACGCTTAATCGTGTTTTAGCAACAGAATATTGGATTCCTAAGAATATCAATTTTTTATGGGCAATGGGTATGATACTTGCAATTACATTTGGATTGTTATTAGTATCAGGTATATTCTTGTTGATGTATTATCAGCCAAACATTGATTTGGCATTTGACAGTGTAAACTACACGATAATGCAAGAAGTCGGTTACGGCTGGCTGTGGAGGCATGTGCATGGTGTAGCGGCATCGGTAGTTTTTTTAATTATTTATATACATATGTTTACGGGTATATATTATGGTTCATATAAGAACGGCCGTGAAATGATTTGGATCTCGGGTATGCTTTTATTTGTTGCATTTTCAGCAGAAGCATTTTCAGGGTATATGCTTCCATGGGGTCAAATGTCTTACTGGGCAGGTATGGTTATTACAAACCTTTTTGCCGGCGGTAGTTTACATGCTGATGGTTTAGTTGAGTGGATTCGTGGAGATTATGTTCCTGCTCAGGCATTTTTGAACCGTTTCTTTATGTTACATGTATTGTTGATTCCTTTGGCAATTATCGGTCTTATCGGATTACACTTCGGTGCGCTTCGTATTCCACATGTAAATAATCAAGATGGTGAAGAGATTGACTTTGATGCTGAAGCGAAAAAATATTTGGCTGGAGATAAAGCAAACTCAAAAGTAATTCGTTTTATGAATGACTTTTTGGCAAAAGATATGATGGTTGTAGGTATTTTCCTTATTCTTTTCTTCTATCTTGTATTTTATCACTATGATTTTGCAATGGATCCTGTAAACTTTGACCCGGCAGATGGTCTGAAGACTCCAGCGCATATTTACCCTGAGTGGTATTTCTTATGGTCTTATGAGATTTTACGTCCATTTTCTACTGATGTTGGGTTGATTGCATTTGCATTTGCACAGGTTATTTTCTTCTTATTGCCATTTTTAGACAAAAGTCCAAATGCAGTACCTGCGTCACGTCGTGGTTTGTTTAAATACTGGTTTTGGGCAATGTTGATTGACATGATCATACTGACGGCAATGGGTAAGGTTCCGCCAGAAGGTGTATTTAGCACTATCGGTTTATATGCGGCATTAACGTTTATCGGTTTATGGATTATACTTCCATTTATCACAAAATTTGAAAAAAAAGTTTAAGGAGTAAAAAGTGAAAGAATTATTTATATTAGCGGTAGTAACTGTTTTTACTCTTGTAACGTACTATTTGGTTGAACCGTTTGCCCATTCGCAAATGCACAAGCATATAGAAAGTGAAGGATTTGCATATAAAGATTTACCAGCATTAACAAAAAAAGGTGATGCAACTCGTGGGAAAGATTTAGTTATGGGTGCGGGTGCTTGTACTGGTTGTCACAGTATCGAAGTTGCAGGTTTGCCTGCACCGATGGATCCTGTTACAGCGGCACAAAGCTATGGTGTAAATCCACCGGATTTGTCAAATGCAGGAGTTGTATTTGATGCGAAGTTCTTGGCAGCACTCATTAAAAACCCTGCACATGCTTTGATGCTTGAGCATAAATACAATGAAAAAAGCGGTGCTTCATATCCAATGTCACAGTTTTATGGCGCAGGCGGAGATATGGATCAAGAAGTTGCAGATATGGTTGCTTATTTGCAATCTATTGCAGTGAAAAAAGAAGAGCTAACACCTAATATGGCATTTGAAGTTGCTTGTGGCAGATGTCACGCAATTCATTATCCGTATAATTTAGATGGAAAACTTCATGCACCATGGACACAAATCGGTGAAAAACCGACCTTCAAACACAAGCAGGATGAGTTGGCATTTGAGACTAAAGTGCTTGATTATCAGGATGCTTTGACAAAATACCTTGGTACTTTGCCACCGGATTTAAGTATGTATATTCGTTCTCGTGGAGAGCACTACATCAAAACTTTTGTTGAAGATCCGCAAGCGTACCTCAAAGGAACTGCTATGCCTCGTGTAGGTGTGACTGCAGAAGCTGCTGATAAAGTGATTGAGCATCTTGAAAATGTCGGAGACTCAAAACGTCACAAAAGAGAAGAAATCGGTAAATATGTCATGATTTATATCATAATCTTTGCAATATTTGCTATTCTTTGGAAAAAAGAAGTGTGGAGAGACTTACATTAATTAGTCCCGCAAAGGAAGTGAGTTCCTTTGCTCCGCTTGGACCGCTGAGGTCACTGAAGAGAACTTTGAAAGTTCTGGTAAGTCCCGCAAAGGAAGTAATTCCTTTGCTCCGCTGAGGTCCTTACCTCACTTACCTACACTAAAGTAGAACTTTGATATAATCTTTTTATGAGATTTAGAGATATTAAAAAAAACACAAAACACCAAAAACAACAACAAAAGAGACCTCACATACGCTATGCGCGTTATCCAGATAAAATAAAAGCACTCATTACCGACTTGTTTATGATATATGCGCCTATTTTATACATTATTGCTTATATTGTGATGGGAAGTAAAGAAGCATTTCAGTCTTCGCAATGGGCACCATTTTTCGGGGTAGCAACATATGGATTGATTTACGCCGTTCTTCTGGCAAAATTTGGACAGACTCCGGGAAAAAAAGCCTACAAAATTAAAGTAGTTGACGATAAAACCTATGAAAATATAGGGTTTTTACGGGCTTTGTGCCGTTTTATAGCTTTTTTGTTTTCTGCAACAATTCTTTTAGGATTAGTAACGCCATTTTATAGAAAAGATAAAAAAGCATTGCATGATATAATATGCGCAACTGTAGAAATTGAAGTTGATTAAGAAGTGCATAAACTCCAGTAGATATAATGACAATAATTAAAATTAGGAAATATAATGCTTATTGATAGCTATGACAGAGTGGTAGATTATTTAAGAGTTTCTGTGACCGAACGATGTAATTTTAGATGTCAGTACTGTATGCCAGAAAAACCGTTTTCATGGGTTCCAAAAGAAAATTTATTGAGCTTTGAAGAGTTATTCGAATTTATGAAAGTGGCTATTGACGAGGGTGTGAAAAAGATTCGTATCACAGGTGGCGAACCGCTTTTGCGAGAAGATTTGGACAAATTTATCAAAATGATTTATGACTATGAACCTGCTATTGATTTGGCAATGACAACCAATGCTTTTTTGCTCAAAGGCACGGCACAGCGTCTTAAAGATGCCGGGCTTAAGCGTATTAATGTCAGTATAGATACCCTTAAACCGGAAGTGGCACAGGCTATAGCGGGCAAAGATGTTTTGAAAAATGTACTTGAAGGCGTGGATGAAGCACTCAAAGTAGGGCTCAAAGTCAAAGTAAACATGGTGCCTATGAAAAACATGAATGCAGATGAAATTGTGGATGTGCTGGAGTACTGCAAAGAGCGTGATATGAGTGTGCGTTTTATAGAGTACATGGAAAATAAATTTGCCAAAGCGGACATTTCAGGGCTTAAATCATCAGAACTTCTGGAAATTCTCAGACAAAAATATGAGTTTGAAGACGAAGGTTTTGACGGTTCGTCTCCTTCACATTATTACAGAATGAAAGACGGTTACCGGTTCGGAATTATAGAGCCTTACGGTGATGACTTTTGTAAGCAGTGCAACCGTATAAGGCTGACTGCTGAGGGAAATTTGATACCGTGTTTGTATTTTGATGAGGCAATGAGCATTGCTGAGTCAATCAAAAAAGGCGATATAAAAGGGGCTGCGGCTGTTTTAAAAGAAGTAGTACGCACGAAACCGGAAAAAAATCGCTGGGGCGGAGAGGATGATGAAGTTTCCAACAGAGCTTTTTATGAGACGGGTGGATGATCTACCTCGTTGAACATTTCTATTCTATTCAGGGCGAAGGCAAATATGTAGGCACGCCTTCTCTTTTTTTCCGTTTCGGCGGATGCAATATGCGCTGTGAAGGGTTTGGCTGTAAAGAAATGGCAAATGATGGCACAGTTGTTGTCGGCTGTGACACAGTTTATGCGGTCAATAAAGAACATTTTTTACAAAATTGGGTACCTGTTCACAAAGTAGAAGAGTTGCTGAATGTACTCTCTTTGTATGATTTACCGGAAGCTGTAGATATTGTTTTGACAGGCGGCGAGCCTTTGATTTATGCCAATGATGTACTTTTTGTTGCTTTTTTGGAAGCTCTGGTGGCAAAGGGACATCAGATAACTTTTGAAACAAACGGTTCTTTAACGGTTGATTTTGAAAAATATCCGGTCTATAAAGAGTGTGTGTTTGCTCTATCAGTGAAGCTTTTTAATTCTGGAGAGTCTCTGAACAAGCGTCTGCGCGGTGATGTGATTTATAATATTGCCGCGAATGCCAAAGATGCTTTTTTTAAATTTTCCATTGACAAAGAGTCTATAAATATAGCCTTAGAAGAAGAGATACAAAGCGTTACCATGCATTCCCCTCAGACTAAGGTTTACTGTATGCCCGTAGCAGGCAGCAAAAAAGAGTTGGAAGAAAACACCCAGCCGCTCATAGAGTTCTGCAAGGCAAAGGGGTATAATTTCAGTGACAGACTGCACATAAGAATCTGGGATGCCAATAAAGGGGTATAAATAATATATTTTATGCCTCAATTTTAGAAGACAAATCCTCCCTTTGGTCTGAGCTTCAAAAACAGAGCCATAAAATATTTATGTAAGATAGGAAAGAGAATGATAATACGAAAACTTTTTAAATTTGAAAATGCACATATAGTACGGGGATGCTCGACTGTCAAATGTAGAAGTTCTATCCACGGACACTCCTACAAAGTAGAACTGCTTTTTGCATCCAATTTTTTGGATAATGGACAGATGGTTTATGATTTTGGACTGATGAAGCAAAACATGAAAGATCTTGTGGAGAGTTTTGACCATGCAATTGCTCTGTGGCGTGATGATGATCCGGAGTTTGTCCGTGATATGAAAAAACACTCTGCACGCTGGGTAGAACTGCCGGTATCACCTTCGGCAGAGCAGTTTTCACGTGTTATTTTTGTGATGATAGAGAAACTTTTGTCGCTCATATCAACACAAAACGGAGAAAAAGAGGTGCGTCTTGAGAGCGTTATAGTGCATGAAACCGCCACAGGCTATGCACAGTGTTTTGTGCAAGATGCCCACTCTAAAAATATGGGTGAAATCAAGCTTGAAGAGATTGTTTTTTCACCACAGGTTTTAGAGGATTTTAAAGACAAAGACCTTTTTGAAAAGATAAAAAGAGGAGAAACTTTTTTAAATCCTGCAAGTGTCTGAGTCTTCTTAATATTTTTTAATAATAGAGTGCTATACTTAAATTGCATAAAAGTAAAAAACACTGTTTCTTTTGATACAAAAGGAGAAGAGATATGGCACAAGAAGAGATTAACAAAGCTGTCTCGGGCGAGTATAAACTCGGGTTTGAGATAGATATAGAACAGGACACACTGCCTCCTGGCTTAAATGAAACAACCATTCGTTTCATTTCCAAAAAGAAAAATGAACCGGAGTGGATGACGCAGTGGCGTTTAAATGCCCTTGAAAAATGGCAGAAAATGCAAGAGCCCCACTGGGCACATGTAACCTACGAACCTATAGACTACCAATCAATCTCTTATTTTTCGGCTCCAAAAAAGGGAGCAAACTCCCTTGATGAAGTTGATCCTAAAATTCTTGAAGCCTATAAAAAACTCGGCATTCCTTTGGATGAACAAAAGCAGTTGCAGGGAATTGCCGTAGATGCTGTTGTGGATTCGGTTTCTGTAAAAACCACATTTTCAGAGGAGCTCAAAAAGCACGGGATTATCTTTTGTTCTATTTCTGAAGCGCTGCAGGATTATCCTGAACTTGTAAAAAAGTATATGTTCAGTGTCGTCCCGATGAGTGACAACTATTATGCAGCATTAAATGCCGCTGTTTTTACAGACGGTACTTTTGTCTACATTCCAAAAGGGGTTCGCTGCCCTATGGAGCTCAGTACCTATTTTCGTATCAATGCGCTTAACACAGGACAGTTTGAGAGAACACTGATTGTAGCAGACGAGGGAAGTTATGTGAGCTACAATGAAGGCTGTTCGGCTCCGATGCGGGATGATTCGCAATTGCATGCCGCTGTTGTGGAACTTATTGCAATGAAAGATGCAGAGATAAAATACTCTACCATTCAAAACTGGTATCCGGGTGATAAGGAGGGCAAAGGCGGCATTTACAACTTTGTTACCAAACGCGGTCTTTGCAAGGGAGACAACTCCAAAATTTCCTGGACGCAGGTGGAGACGGGTTCCGTCATCACCTGGAAATATCCAAGCTGTATTTTGCAAGGAGACAACAGTGTGGGCGAGTTTTATTCAGTGGCTGTGACAACGCTTGCACAGCAGGCAGATACAGGGACAAAGATGATTCATTTGGGAAAAAATACAAGTTCAACCATTATCTCAAAAGGCATTTCGGCGATGCGAGGACAGAACAGTTATCGCGGGCTTGTAAAAATGGCGGCAAAAGCAGAAGGTGCGCATAATCGCAGCGAATGTGATTCCCTGCTTATCGGAAGTGAGTGCGGAGCGCATACTTTTCCTTATCTTGAGAACAAAAGTGCCCATGCCAAAGTCGAACATGAGGCAACAACAACAAAAATCAGCGACGAGCAGCTTTTTTATCTGCGTCAACGGGGTATCAGCGAAGAGGATGCTGTGAGCATGATAGTACACGGATTTTGTAAAGAGGTGTTTAACCAACTGCCGATGGAGTATGCGGTAGAAGCAAAAGCGCTCTTAGAATTAACATTGGAGGGAAGTGTAGGATGAATACAATGATGGAAATAAAAAATTTACATGCAAATATAGGTGAGAAAAATATTTTAAAAGGCTTGAATCTTTGTCTTGAAAAAGGGAAAGTTCATGTGATTATGGGACCAAACGGTGCAGGAAAGTCAACACTCTCCAAAGCCATTGTCGGACATTATGACATTACTGTGACGGAGGGAGATATTTTCTACAAAGGAGAGAGCATTGTTGAAGAAGCACCGGAAATGCGTGCGCTTAAAGGTATATTTTTAAGTTTTCAAAATCCTGTAGAGATTCCGGGTGTGAGCAATGCATACTTTTTGCGAACTGCTGTGAATGCAAAAAGAAAGTTTGAAGGTAAAGAAGAGCTCAACGCTGCAGAATTTTTACGCGAAGCAAAGCGTCTGGCACAAGAACTTGGAATGAAACCCGAACTTATTACCCGCTCACTCAACGAGGGCTTTTCGGGCGGAGAGAAAAAGCGAAACGAAACGCTGCAGATGCTGATGCTTGAACCTGATTTTATTATTTTGGATGAGATTGATTCGGGACTTGACATTGATGCTCTGCGGGCGGTAAGTGAAGGAATCAACAAAATCAAAGATGAAAACAGAACATTTTTGATTATCACCCACTACAGCAGAATCCTTGAGTATGTCAAACCGGATTATGTCCATGTTCTTAAAGACGGCAAAATTGTAAAAACTGCAGGTCCTGAACTTGTGGCAGAGTTGGAAGAGAAGGGATACACAGCTCTTGAGGAGTTTTAAAATGAAACAGACAGTTTTGGCAAATACTTTAGCAAATCTTTCCTCTGTGGTTACAAAAGAGACAGAAGCTGCGGCATCGCGTCTGCAACTGCTTGGACTGCCGACGAAAAAAACGGAGCAGTATCGCTATTTTCCTGTTGAAAAACTTCTGGGTACCGAGTACAGAGTAGTTGCAAAAAAAGAGTCCGAAATTGAAGAAGCCGATTTTGTGGAGATTGTTGACGGTGTTGTAGTGCGTGCTCCAAAGGGCCTGAAAATTGGCTATACAAAGAGACATACTATTGCTGAGAAACATTTTGACCCACTCTATTATCTGGGGCATCTGCTCTCTCCAAAGATAATAGAAATCAATTTTGAAAATGACAGCAGTATAAAGGTTTTACACAGATATACGCAGGAAAATGCACTTATAGCCTACAGAGTATCGGTACAAACGGCACCCAATATAAAAGTGACACTCAGTGAATCTTTTATAGGCTGTGATGCAAAAGAGAGTTTGGTGCTGTACGGCTGTGATATTCATCTTCAAAGAGATACATGCTTTACTTTTATAAAAGATGAAACATTGGTAGAGGGTATTTATACACCACTCTATTCGCATTTTATAGAGCTCTCAGAACAAAGCAGTGCAAATTTTTTCAGTTTTGATTTTGGAAATGCCGACGGACTCCAGCTGATTCAGGCAAAACTGATGGAGTCAAGTGATTTCAAAGCACACCATCTTTTGTATACAAAAGGTGAGAGTAAAAGAGGCACAGTTTCTCAGATTGTACATGCGGCAAAAAATGCAAGAAGTTCCCAAAAAGTAAAAACTATTTTAGGAGAAAGCGGACGGGGAATTTTTGATGCTTTGATTAAAATCAAGGCAGAGGGAAGCGGTACAAAAGCCTACCAAAACTCTCAGGCCGTATTACTCAATGACGGAGCCTATATGGCGAGTAAACCGCAGTTGGAAATTTATATTGATGATGTGGAAGCGAGTCATGGTTCAACGATAGGTGAGCTTGATGCCCAGCAGCTTTTTTATCTTCGCTCACGGGGTATTTCTCTTGAAGAAGCCAGAAAAATGTTGATTTTGGCCTTTGCAAACGAAATTATTGATGCGATAGAAGATGAAAAAACAAGAGAAAATGTGCACCTCTCTTTTGAAAAGGTCTATTACGGTCATGGACAGTTGGAGTGTATAGCCACCTGCCATCACTGCTGTGAGACTGTGTTTGGAGAAGAGTTATGAGTGTCAGGGACAAAGTAAATTACTACAAAGAAGATCTGGAGATGTTTGAAACACCAAACGAAAAGTTTGAATATATTTTTGATTTGGGGAAAAAACATACCACACTGCCCCAAGAAGAAAAAAATGAAGCAACATTTATAGAAGGCTGTGCATCTCCTGCCTGGCTTGTCGGTGAGTGTAAAGAGGGTAAGCTTATTATAAGAGGTGAGGGCAGCAGTGAAATGGCAAAGGGAATGCTGAGTCTGCTTTTAGATATTTTCAGCGGACAGGAGGTGGATGATATTCTTGCCTTTGATCCCAAAGAGCTTGAGAAATTAGGAATAATCGAACATCTTTCTCCTGTCCGTCAGCAGAGTCTGGAGGCTTTTTTAAACAAAGTTTACATGTATGCCAAAAGATGTAAAGAGGAGAATGCATGAGTGATATAAGAGATGTGACGCCCAAGGAGAGTGAAGCACGGGTTATTGAAGAGTTAAAAAAGATATATGATCCTGAACTTCCGGTAGATATTTATAATCTTGGTCTTATTTATGATGTCAAGTGTGAAAAAGATCCGATAAGCAAGCTCAACAAATGCAAAGTTGTCATGACGCTTACCGCACCAACCTGTTCCATGAGTCAGATTATTATAGATATGGTGAAAAACATTGCCAATATTATTGAAGACGGTTCTGTAGAAGAACTTGATGTTGAGGTGGTGTATGATCCGCCATGGGATCAAAGCAAGATGAGTGATGAAGCAAAGCTTGCTATGGGGATGCTTTAGCTTAGAGGAATAAAGTTTGCACTGCAGAAACTGAACTTGGTGCTGATTGTTTTAACAGGAGTCTCTTTTGGAACCTCTGTGCAGTTTTCATCAGTGATGATGAAACTGTTTGCCTCTGCCAAAGGAGAAATCATCCCCGGAGCATACTGTTCACAAACTGTAAAATATTCACCGTTAAAATAGCCGGGAATAACAGTTCTTCTTCCTGAACGCAGTGTGACATCATTTTTCATTTTGGCAGTAATGGGATTGATGTATTTGTTTTTCTGTCCGCTCATTGCATAAATAATGCTTCTTCCGAAAAGCTCAAAATTCAAAGCGGCTGCGAGCGGATTTCCAGGCAGATTCAAGATGACTTTGTTTCCGATTTTTCCAAAAGTGGTCGGTTTTCCAGGTTTTATAGCTATTTTGTCAAAAAGAATTTCATAGCCAAAAATTCCAAAAGCTTCTTTTGTAAAATCAGCATCGCCTACACTTACCCCGCCGCTTGTAATGATAAAATCACAGTCAAGCGCACTTTGGATATGCGTATGAATATCTTCCAAAGTATCTGCGGCAGTACCGATAAACTCCACTTCACAGCCAAGTTCTTTGACGCGGGAGAGGAGAGTTGGTGTATTTGTATTGTAGAGTTGATACTCGGTAATCTGCTCAAAGTGCATTTTTAATTCATTGCCTGAGGCAAACAGCGCGACACGAGGTTTTTTGTATACTTTAACATGGCTGATTCCCTGAGAGGCAAGCAGGGTGATTTGGTGGGCATCAATAATATCGCCGCAGGAGAGGAGCAGAGTCTCTTTTTTTATATCTTCACCACTGAGACGGATATGCTTTGAGATGACAAGATTGTCGGGAAGTTTGACACCGTTTTGGCACTCTTGTGTATCTTCAATCGGTACGATACACTGGGTTCCAAGCGGAATTCTTGCTCCTGTCATGATTTTGATGGCTTCTCCGTGTTTGAGTTCCCCCTGAAAATTATCACCTGCAAAAATTGTGCACGATACTCTGACACATTTGTCAGAGTCTTCTATCTTTACCGCATATCCGTCCATTGCGGAATTGTCATAAGGCGGCAGATTGTGTGTCGCTGTAATATCTTCGGCAAGTATATAGCCCAAAGCTTCTTCAATCGGCAGTATTTTGAGCGATTTTCTTTTTGTATTTGTATAAATCAGTTCGAGTGCTTTTTCAATGCTTACAGTCATAATAGTATATCCTTTGTGCAGACTCTTTGTTTAATGGACATATTATAATATAATTTCGTTATGAATGAAATGTATAATATGGGTTTAAGCCTACATAGTTGGTCTGCTGTTGCAATTTTAGTGATGATTTTTATAAATCTTTTTTTTCTGATAAGTTTTCAAGAGCTTTCTAAGTACAAAAGGGTTAATACTTTGTATCTGACACCTTTGACAATGACAATACTTGGTTCGCTTTTGTTTACCGGTATTGTGATGATGGCGGCAAAGCATTTGCATTTTAGCATAGAAAATATTGCTATGATTCTTTTAGGTGTTGTGTTGATTGTTTTGGAAACAAAAAGGTTAAAAGCCCTAAAATATCTGAGTACGAAAAAAGAGCATGCTTTTAATGCATACAAACCGTTTGCAAGAACAATTTTGCAGGCAGAGTTTGTTTTGGTGCTTTTGATGTCACTGTGGATGTGGTTTTTGTAAAATGGTATATCTTTTCAATGCAGAGGCAGGGCAGGAGACTTTACATGTAAAGAGCGAAGACTTTAAATACCTCATAAAAGTACGCCGTCACAAAGTCGGTGACGAACTGGGCTTTCGCAATAAAGAAGATATAGATACGCTTCATCTTTACAGGCTGCAGAAGATAGAACCAAGAACGGCAGAGTTTGCGCGTATTTCTTCAGAAATTCTGAGAGTCAAAGCAGAAAAAGAGCTGCATATCGGCTGGTGTGTCATTGATAACAAGTCTGTTGAAAAAGTACTGGCAAGTCTGAACGAAACAGGGGTGAAGAAGATTACTTTCATCTACTGTGAGCGCAGTCAGAAAAACTTTAAACCTGATTTTAAGCGGTTTGAACGAATTTTACAGGCTTCAAATCAGCAGTGTGGGCGAACAGAGTTTATGGAGTTTGCTACATGTAAAGGGCTTGAAGTATTTATCAAAGAAAATCCGGAGACAAAAGTTTTTGATTTTACAGATAAAAAACTGGAGTGTGAGAGTGATTTTACAACGGTACTGATAGGCTGTGAGGGCGGGTTTTCAGCCAAAGAAAAAGAGTTTTTGAAAAATCAGGAAGTTTTTAGGCTGGGTACACCTATGATTCTTCGTTCTGAGAGTGCTGTTATGGCTGTTGCAAGTAAAATATTGCTTTAGAAAGTATAAATTTAAGAAAAAGTTTGGTATAATTCCGTTCAGAAAATCTGCCCCCATACGGATTTAAAAAATATATAGATATTCGTACTTCGACGAGTATCAAAAGGTAAAAAGATGAAAAAAGGTATTCACCCTCAGTTAGTTGACTGTACTGTAACATGTGCATGTGGAAATAGTTTTGTAACAAAAAGCCAAAAGCCGGAAATGAGAATTGATATTTGTAATGAATGTCATCCATTCTTTACAGGTGAAGAGCGTATGGTTGATACAGCTGGTCGTATCGAGAAATTTAACGCGCGTTACAATAAAAAATAATTTTTTAACTTGCTGACTCTTGTTCCAACTCCGATTGGAAACATCGGCGATATTTCACTCAGAGCGATTGATGCTCTGAGAAGCGCCGACACACTTTTATGCGAAGACACCCGCGTTACCAAAAAACTCATCCGTATTCTTAAAGAACGTTATAATACTGAGTTTAAAGACGATCAAAAGTTTATTGCCCTGCATTCTCATAATGAACAAAGTTTTGTTGAAAAACTTTCCCCCGCTTTTTTTGAGCAAAATATTGTCTATGTCAGTGATGCCGGTATGCCCGGTGTAAGCGACCCGGGACAGGTGCTTGTTGCCTACTGTCTGGAACATAATATTTCCTATGATGTGCTTCCCGGTGCCAATGCCGTACTTACTGCATTTGTTGCGAGTGGATTTTGTGAAACAAAAATGCTGTTTTTAGGATTTTTGGATCATAAAGGCAGCAGTCGCAGTGAAGGTTTGCAGCGTGCTTTGCACAGTGGCTATACTACAGTTTTATATGAGTCTCCCCATCGTTTGGAAAAACTGCTTTTAGAAATTGCAAAAGAAGCGCCTGAAAGAGAAATATTTCTGTGCAAAGAGCTGAGTAAAAAATATCAAAGATATCTGCGTGGTACTGCAGCTGAAATAGTTGCAAAACTTGATGGAAATTTTCGTGGCGAATGGGTTGTGGTGATTCAGGCAGCTAATGAACAAAACAGTTCTGCCGTCAGTGAAAACGATATACTGGCACTGGACTTGCCTAAAAAAGTGCAGGCAAAACTCATCAGTAAAATTACAGGCGAAAATACAAAAGAGATTTATCAAAGATTAATGTAAATTTTTGAAAAAATTTTAAATAAACACTTTTTTGGATAAAATACTCTCATGTTAATTTATGCCAAACAACCAATATATTATCTTATCAACAACTATCCGCAAAAAATAAAGACTCTGTATCTTGCAAAAGAACTTGAGAAAAAAGAGTACTCCCGTCTTATGAAAATGGGTTTTGAAATAAAACGCATTCCAAATGAAGCAGCCGTTAAAATGAGTAAAAATGCCAACCATCAGGGGTTTTTGGCTGAAGTACAAGATTACGAACTCCATAATTACCAGACATTTTTAGACAAAGAGTTTGTAGTCGTTTTGGCAGGGCTCACAGATGTCGGCAATATCGGCGCTATTGTACGAAGTGCCTATGCTTTGGGTGTGGATGCGATTATTGTCAGTGGAATCAAACATCTTAATATTGAACCGTTGCTTCGTACAAGTACCGGCGCACTTTTTGATATGCCTTTGGCTGTTGAAAACAACATTCATAATTTATTGAATGATTTTAAGATGTCCGGTTTTGCCAGCTATGGTGCTGATATGGGCGGCATTGATATCAGAGAAGCAAAAATTGCGAAAAAAAGGCTTTTGGTCCTGGGCAATGAAGGAGAAGGTCTTACTGCAAGAGTAAGCGCAAAATTAGATAATATAGTCAGTATAAAAATGGCACATGATTTTGATTCACTGAATGTAAGTGTTGCCGGAGCTATTTTAATGGACAGGATGAGATATGAACAATGACGGGTTGCAAAAATTAAAAGATATCGGCGCACAGAAAATTTATGAAGATACACACATACCGGTAGGACATATACAGGCAATTTTACATGCAAGCTTTGACGGTTTGAACAAAATTCAGTTTATTGGTTTTATTTCGATACTCCAAAGAGAGTACAACATTGATTTAAGTGAACTTAAAAATGCCGGAACTGCCTATTATAATGAAAAAAATCCTGTTGAGACAACCACTGAAGACGGGATTTTTATAGCACCGAAAAAAGAGAAAAACTTCACACTTTTTTATATTTTACTTGCGATGGTTGCCCTGCTTGCTGCTTTGTATTATACAGTGGAACAGACAGATAAAGAGACAGAGACTCCTCCTCCAAAAGAAAACAATATTCAGATTGTAGCTGTTGATACAAATGTCAGTCAGAAAAAAGATGAAAACAAGACACTCAAAGATGCAAACACGACACAGGAAGTTGCAATAAAAAAGGAAAAAGCCGTAGAGAAAAGTTTTAAAATTATTGCAAGATCAAAAGTCTGGATGGGTTATATTGATGTGGCAACGAACAGGAAGTATCAAAAGACATTTACGGGAGAGTTTGATCTTGATCCGGACAAAGAGTGGCTTTTGATTTTTGGGCATGGCTACATAGATGTTGTCACGGATGCAGAGAAAAAGAAATTTAATTCGAAAAAAACATTAAGACTCCTGTATAAAGACGGTGCAGTGAAGGAGTTGACTTTTGAGGAATTTAAAAGGCTCAACAGAGGCAGTGCATGGTAAAAGTCTTTGCTCTTATAGCACTCTTTTTCAGTTTTGCAAATTGTGCTGATATAACACAAGACCCATTGGATGTGAAAATCAAAAGCTTTTTAGGTGAGAAATCCTATGAGACAAACAAAGATTTTATCAATGTGATTTTTGAACCGAAATCCTCTTTTTATGTCAAAGACAGAGTCAATGCGGTAAAAGTCATACAGACACTCAAAGACAATGGTCTGTTAAATCTTTTTTTTCGTTCACCACAGGATTTTCGGCTCAATTTTAAAACAAGCGGCTATCCTCTCTTTTTTGTAAAAATCATGGAAGACACTTTACAAAATCTAGGCTATTTCAGATATGTGACAACAGCATCAAATTTTGACAGTTCAGAATTTTCCTGGAGTATCAATCTTACATCAGAGTATGCAACCGATCCTTTGATACTGCAAAACGAACTGCAAAAAAGCGGTTGTAATATAATAGACGTAGAAAAAAATTCTGCCAAAGAGTGGACATACACCATTGACATAAGCAACGGATATCTCAATGTGGGGCAGTTGCATACAGGCGAAGAGCTGAAATTAAAACGCTCTTTGTATGCCCACTGGCTAGATATTTCAAAAATCAGAAGTTTGACGATAAAAAGTTCAAGAAGAAACAGATGGTATCCGTATATTGCTTATTATGATGCTTCTTTACACCTTTTAAAACTTTTTAAAAAAAATAAAATCTATAAAAAACTGGCACTGAGAATGCCTAAAAATGCGAAATATATCAAAATATCGGATATGCATACACTCAAAAATGTGAAAGATGAGCTTGTGTTGTATCCGCGCGGTACAAGATAAGTACCTATCCAAAAATAAAACCAAATAACAGAGCTTTAAAATGATGTCTAGTACAAGGCAAAAACTCGCAGGAGCTACTGGTAGCTTCAAGGGTTTTTAACGCAGTAATAGGTATCATTTTAAAACTCCCTACGGGCGACAAGGAAACACTCCCATTGCGTCGTTACATTTTCTTAAATTAGCTACGGCTAGTCCTGCAAAAATGTGCCTAGCACTAGAAGTGTTTTCTTATCGCTGTTAATTGGTTTTATTTCTGGATAGGTACACCACAATCCTCTAAAAACTCAATTTTAATATTTGAGCGATAGAGTCATCCAAATCCCATCTATTGTTGATGAGTTGTTCTTGTATAGATTTTGCACCATTAAGGTGTAAAATATTCAAAATCATACTTCTAAGAATAGTCATTAAAAATGGATTTAAATGACAATTATGAGCATCTTCTAAAAGTGAATTATCTTTGTATTGATGCATGGTTTCCACTTTCCAATGGTGTAAAATTTTATTGTGAAAGAATTCTGCACTTTCATGAAAATTTGCAATACAGAATTGAATTCTAGTGCTATTAGTAATCTCGCCAGTTTTATGATTTGTTGACTCTACTTTTTTTATAACTTTTATTATTGAGCGAATATGAGTTATGCCATTATGATAAAAAGTAGTTGGTTGATATACAAACACCTTCCTATTAATCCATTCATTAGATTGTTGGACAGGTTTAGCCTTGTAAATATTTGTCGGTTTTATATCTCTTGAAATTTCATCTATTTTATCAAGTAAGGTTTTTTGATTATCTTTTACCTTGGCAATATATTTTGAACCACTATTTTCGATAGCATCAAGAGTTTTTTTGGGTATTCATTGCATCAAAAGTAAAGATAAATTCATCTCCCAATTCCCCTATCATAGCCTGAAGGGCAGGTATTTCATTCGACTTCTCTGCTATTTGTTGATGAGCAATTATTACCCCTATCTCAGATAAAACAGCACCAACTACTTCTATTGATCTCTTATCTTTGTATTTGCTGCCATTCATAACCTTGCCATCTACGCTCAGGTGCTTTCCTCTTGTATCGACATAGGTTCTTATCCATTTCCTAAAAACAACTTCAACTTCTTGGCTATCAACTTTCGCTAACACATCAGAAACCAAACTTTTCTTTGGTGTTAATATAAACTCTACACCTAATAATCTTTTAACTTGTTCTTTTTGAATATGCTTCTCTATCCAAATAGATATTTGCTTATAGTCAGTTGCTCCCATCAATCCAGCCAATACTGAAAGATATAAAATATGTTCTAGTCGGTGTCTTTTACCTTGAGGTTTCCGATAGTCTGTCACCTCTGAAAACAATTTTAAAAGTTGATTTGATTGGGCTTGATCTGCATACCCTCTTATAGAACGCTTTTTCGCTAATTTTTCTCTTGTTTTTGTTGCCATATGTAATCACTTTAGTTTTTTAGAGTTTAAGCAATTATTGTTCTTCTTTTAAATTCCTGTTTTTTTAGGATTGGGGTGGGATAGGTACTTAATTCGCAGACTGTAACTTTATTCTAATAATTTTTCGCTAAAATAGCACTAAATATTTCATGTTATAGGGTAAACAATGTTTGATGAGTTTAATTTTAATAGAGTTGAGAGACTTCCAAAGTATGTATTTGCGGAAGTTAATGATATAAAAATGGCCCAACGCCGTGCGGGTAAAGATGTTATAGATTTTTCTATGGGAAATCCGGATGGTCCTACGCCGGAGCATATAAGAAACAAACTTGTCGAATCAGCCCAAAAAACAAAAACACACGGATACTCCTCTTCAAAAGGAATTCCAAAACTCCTCAAAGCAATTGCCGACTGGTATGAACGCCGTTATGACTGTAAGCTTGATCCTGAAACAGAATGTGTTGCAACTATGGGTTCAAAAGAGGGGTATGCGCACCTTACCTATGCCATTACAAACATAGGAGATGTGGCGGTTGTGCCTGATCCTACCTACCCGATTCACGAATACTCTTTTATTTTGGCCGGAGGCAATGTCATCAAATTCGGTATAGAGTTTGATGAACATTACCGGGTAAATGAAGATCACTTTTTTGAGAGTTTGGAAAAGGTCTTTAAAGAGAGCTCTCCAAAACCAAAATATGTTTTGGTGAATTTTCCGCACAACCCGACAACGGCAACGGTTACACCTGAGTTTTATGAACGTCTTGTTGCGATGGCAAAAGAGAAGAGATTTTATATAATTTCCGATATTGCCTACGGTGATATTACTTTTGACGGTTACAAAACACCTTCTATCATGAGTGTAGAAGGCGCAAAAGATGTGGCAGTCGAGTCTTTTACACTTTCCAAGTCATACAATATGGCAGGCTGGCGTGTAGGCTTTTTTGTCGGAAACAAAAAACTAATTGGTGCTCTGCAGAAGATAAAATCTTGGCTGGATTATGGAATGTTTACACCTATTCAGGTGGCGGCAACTGTTGCGTTAAATGGAGACCAGACCTGCGTGAGTGAAATTACACAGAAGTACAATCACCGTCAGGAAGTGCTTATCGAAGCCTTTGGTCGTGCTGGATGGCATATTAAAAAGAATGAAGCGACTATGTTTGTATGGGCAAAAATTCCTGAATGTGTGGCACATCTGGGTTCTTTGGAATTTTCAAAACGACTGTTGGTTGAAGCAGGTGTTGCTGTGGCTCCGGGTATAGGTTTTGGAGAATACGGTGAGGGGTATGTTCGCATAGCACTCATTGAAAATGACAACAGAATCCGTCAGGCTGCCAGAAACATAAAAGAGTTTTTAAAAAAGTTTGATGATTGTAACAAAGAGAGTAAAAAATAATGATAAAAGTCGGAATAATAGGCGTAGGAACTGTAGGAACAAGTGTAGCGCAGATTTTAAAAGAGAATGCTGATGTGATTTCTGCCCGTGCGGGTGTTGATATTGTTGTCAAAAGTGGTGTGGTTAAAAATCTTCAAAAAGAGAGAGGTTTGGATATAACACTCACAGACAATGTGGATGATATTATTAATGATGAAGAGATAGACATTGTTGTAGAGTTGATGGGCGGAGTGGAAGAGCCTTTTGAAGTTGTCAAGCGTGCACTCAAAGCCGGAAAATCTGTTGTGACTGCAAACAAAGCACTTTTGGCATATCATCGGTACGAACTCCAAGAGATTGCCAAAGACAAAGCTTTTGAGTTTGAAGCGAGTGTCGCCGGCGGTATTCCTATCATTACAGCACTTCGTGACGGTCTTTCAGCCAATCATATAGAGTCAATAGTGGGTATTATGAACGGTACATGTAACTACATGATGACGAAAATGACAAATGAGGGTGTGGCCTATGATGACATACTCAAAGAGTCTCAGGAACTCGGATATGCCGAGGCGGACCCTACTTTTGACGTGGGCGGATATGATGCAGCGCATAAACTGCTTATATTGGCTTCGATTGCCTATGGCATTGACGCGAAACCTGAAGATATTCTCATAGAAGGTATACAAAATGTTACACAGGATGATATATCTTTTGCAAAAGAGTTCGGCTATGCCATCAAGCTTTTGGGTATTGCAAAAAAAGACAAAAATGAAGTTGAGTTGCGTGTGCATGCCTGTTTAATCAAACAAGAGGAGATGATAGCAAAGATAGACGGTGTGATGAACGGTATCTCTGTTGTAGGTGACAAAGTAGGTGAAACATTGTATTATGGACCAGGTGCAGGTGGTGATGCGACAGCTTCAGCAGTTGTGGCAAACATTATAGATATTGCTAGAAGTGGAAAATCGACTCCTATGCTCGGATTTAACAGACCGATGGAAGGGAGTCAGCTCACGCTCAAGCCAACTGAAAAAATCAGATCCAAATACTACCTGAGAATCAATGTTTCAGACAGAGCAGGCGTGCTTGCCGGATTGACAAAAATTTTTGAACAAAATGATATTTCGATTGAGACAATGCTGCAGCGTCCGACAGAAAACGCAAGTGCAAATCTTCTTATATCGACACATACAGCTTTGGAAAAAGACATTCAAAATATGATGAATGAAATAGAACAGCTTGATTTTGTCAATGCAAAGCCTGCTATGATCAGGATTGTATAAAGCAGTGAAAATTCTCATTACGGGTGCGAGTTCCGGTCTTGGAGCAGAGTTCGCCCGTCAATATGCTGCTTCAGATGTAGAGCTTTTTTTGCTAGCTCGCAGAGAAGAGCGTTTGCAAAAACTGCAAAAGGAACTTCTCTCTACATGTAAAGCTGTTAACATTTTTGCTGTGGATGTGACTGATTTTTCTTTACTGCAAGAAAAAATAGAAGAAATCGGTGTTGTCGATTTGGTAATTTTAAATGCCGGTATCTCTCTTGGTCATGCACAAAACATACCAACAATAGCAGCATTTGAAAATCTTTACAAGGTGAATGTTCTTGCAAATCATGCAATTTTGGAAGTTTTGTTACCGAAACTGCAGGCGAAAAAAAGTGGGCACATTGTATTTATCTCCTCACTCTCTTCGCTTTTTACACTCCCGAGTGCCAAAGTATATGCCTCATCAAAGCGTGCACTCAATGCCTATGCAGAGGGAATTCGATACAAGTATACGCAAGACGGTTTACATGTAAGTATACTTTTACCGGGATTTATAAAGAGTGAACTGACAGATAAAAATGATTTTACTATGCCGCTTTTGTTGGAAACGAAAGAGGGAGTAAGACGGATGAAAAAAGCAATAGACAAAAGAAAGAAGTTTTATGCTTTTCCTTTTAGATTTTATTTAATCATTCAGCTTATGAATTTACTTCCATCAGCCTTAAGGCAAAGAATTGTAAACTACCTTCATTGAACTGCAGATTTTTTAAAAAACATATCTTAGAAAGCAAATCCTCGCTTTGCTCTGAGATTCACGATATACTTTTTAAAAAATCTTATCAAATGAATGATGGTGTTAGGGAGCGCGGAAAAAATGGGAAATATAGAAACAATAGACAGTGTATGTACATACTGCGGTGTAGGCTGTGATATAGCAGCAGATGTGGATGTAAAAGAGAATAAAATAAAAAAAATATATGCACACCCTGACGGAGTGGTTTCTCAGGGAAAGCTTTGTATAAAAGGCAAATACGGATTTGATTTTGTAGATGCCGAGGACAGACTGCGTACACCTCGAATTCGTAAAAGCTTTTTAGAGAAGAACCCGACTATTAAAGATGTTATTGCTAAGTCTTTGGTGGATCTTGATGAAACGTGGTATGAATGTGATTTAGAGGCGGCAACGACTGCCTGTGCACTCAAACTGAAAGAGATTCAAGCACAGTACGGTCGCAAATCTGTGGCTTCCATCGGTGGGGCGAGAACATCTTGTGAGAGTTCTTACCTTTTTCAAAAATTTACCCGTCATACGCTCAATTCTCCGCATGTCGATAACTGTGCGCGTGTATGTCACTCTCCTTCTCTCAAAGGAATGCGTGTAACCATAGGTGAGGGTGCGGCAACAAATCCTTATAATGATATTTACAATACCGAGTTTATGATAGTGATTGGTTCAAATACGACAGAGGCACATCCTATTATCGCAAATCGTATTCTTGATGTAGCCCGTGAACATGATAATTTGGCAGTATTTGATGTGCGGGAAATAAAATTGCATAGATTTGCAAAATATAAAGCGATTATGCCACATGAAGCCAATCTGCTGATTTTAAATATGCTAGCCTATGTCATAATAGATGAAGAGTTATATGATGAGAGTTTTATAGCAGACAGAACCAAAGGATTTTTAGCATTTAAAGAAAAAATATTGAGTGATCCGTATGCGAATCCTGATTATTTTAATGAGCTTGAAGGGTATGAATATCTGGCGAAAATGGTACGCAAAGTAGCACGTGAATATGCACTGAAAAAATCTATGATATTTTGGGGATTAGGTATCACAGAGCATTTGGATGGTAGTTATGCAGTGATGGCCATCACACACTTGGCGCTTATGACAGGCAATATCGGTAAAGTGGGTGCAGGACTGATGCCGTTGCGTGGGCAAAATAATGTTCAGGGAACTTGTGATATGGGTATGTTGCCCTATTATGACCCAGATTATCAAGAGCCAAAAGAGGTGGGGCTTATGACGCCGCAACTTGTCGATGAGATGTTAGAAGACAGACTCAAAGCAGTACTTAATATCGGCGAAGACTTAACACACATTCATCCAAATTTAAACAAAGTAGACAAAGCTTTTGAACACCTTGAACTGCTTTTTGTACAAGAACTTTTTATGACGGATGTCGCAAATCGGGCAGATATTGTCGTGGGTGTGAAATCAGCGTATGAAAAAACCGGTGTTTATGTCAATGCAATGCGAAGACTGCATCTTTCGCAACCGCTTGTAAAATCCGATTTGCCTGATGATTGGGAAGTATTGCAAATGCTTGACAATAAAATGGGTGGAGATGCAAACTATGCAAGCTCAAAAGATGTCTGGGATGAGGTACGGGAAGTTGCCTACAGACGTTTTAGCGGAGCAGACTATCATAGGCTTGAAAAACACCGTAAACGAGGTTTGCAATGGCCTGTGCATACGGAAGATACACCAATTTTACACCAGTTGGATTTTAGAACAGAGGACGGATATGGATACTTTGTATATCATCAGTATAAACTTCGAGGTATGGTGAAAGAGATACAAAATAAATCTCTTAAAGGCTACCATCTTACAACAGGAAGAACACTCGCACACTATAATAATGCCGCCCAGACAAAACGAAGTCCAAAGCTCAATGACAGATATGAAGAAGATATATTGTTAGTGTATGAAGGCGATGCCGATGATTTTGTCAGTGAAAAGGTCATACTCAAAAGTGAATGGGGACAAACGAATCCGCTTAGAGTAAAAATTACAGACAAAGTTCAGCCAAAAACGCTTTTTGCAACCTTTCACCATGCTGAGTCTAAAATAAACAATCTCTTTGGAGACAAGAGTGATGAACTTATTTTAACGGCTGCATTTAAGTCTGTTCAAGTTGAAGTAATAAATTGCTAAACGAACACTAGCCCAGGTTAAAACCTCAATGCCATTAAGTTAAGCATTTATTTGGAACCGGTACTTCAGTGCCGGCTGTTGCAATAGTCTTGCCACTCTCAGCCGGCACTGAAGTACCGGTTCCGAGAAAGCATTAATTTTCTTAACTTAATGGCATTGAGACTTCAGTCTGGGCTGAGAGTTGCTTTGAAAATTGCCAAGAAAGGACATAAACCCATGAGCAGAGCAAAAGGAAACATAGCAGAAGATAAAGCTGTTTCTGTCCTAACCCAAAACGGCTATCAAATAATAGAACGGAACTTTTATTCCCGCTTTGGCGAGATTGATATTATTGCCACGAAAGATGATGTTTTGCATTTTGTAGAAGTAAAAAGCGGCGAAGATTATGAACTCGCCATCCAAAATATAACACCGACAAAACTCTCCCGCCTTATAAAAACCGCCCATGTATATATGAAAAAAAATGCTTTGGATCCTGATTATATGTTTGATGCACTGATTGTGACTCCGAAAAATATAGAAATATTGGAAAATATTACAATTTAATTTAATATATGCTAAACTATGCAGAGTGAGCGTGAGTACAGAGGGATGTTATTGTGAAAAATAATTTTTTAAATACCATAATGGACAAAGAATATTTGCTTCAGACATTTGACAAAGAGGTGATTTTTTCTGCAACTGATTTGCATGGAAAGATTGTTTATGCCAGTGAAGCATTTTGCAAAATAAGTAAATATTCCAAAGAAGAACTTTTAGGAAAAAACCATAATATTTTAAGACATTCTGATATGCCTAAAGAGCTGTTTGCAGATATGTGGAGTACTTTGAAATCGGGAAAAGAGTGGTATGGCGAGATTAAAAACAGAGCCAAAGACGGGAGTGCCTACTGGGTTAATGCACATATTGCACCCTATACGGATGAGAGGGATGAAGTGGTCGGTTACCATGCACTGAGAGAAAATATTACAGATAAAAAAGCTTTGCAAGAGTTACAGAAAAATATGGAAAATATGAATGAGTATCTTCAAGAAGAGGTACACAGAAGAATTAAAGATATAGTAGCTTTAAACAAAGAGATTCGTGAAACGCAAAAAGAAATCATATTTACAATGGGAACAATCGGTGAGAGCCGTTCCAAAGAGACAGGAAACCATGTTAGGCGGGTGGCGGAATATTCCCGCTTGTTGGCGGAGTACAGTGGTATGGATAAATTTCATGCACAAATGTTAAAAGAAGCAAGTCCAATGCATGATATCGGAAAAGTAGGTATATCTGATGCCATACTCAATAAACCAGGAAGACATACCGCTCAAGAGAGTGAAATTATGAAAACACATACGACTTTGGGGTACGAAATGCTCAGACACAGTGATAAAGAACTTTTACAAATTGCAGCCACTGTCGCTTATGAGCATCATGAAAAATATGATGGTTCAGGATATCCAAGAGGTTTGGCGGGAGAAGATATAAGCCTATATGCAAGAATTACTGCTGTGGCAGATGTTTTTGATGCACTTGGGAGCGAAAGAGTCTATAAAAAAGCCTGGAAGGATGAAGATATTGTTGCAATGTTTGAAGAAGAAAAAGGAAGACACTTCGACCCTCTGCTTGTTGATATATTTTTAAATAATATTGAGGATTTTAAAAAAATAAGAGACCGGTATTGTGATGTTGCCTGCTCTTAGTCGTCTGAATTTAAATCAGCTTCATCAAGAAGAGTAAAAAAGCCTGCGGGCTCAAGCACTCCGAAACTTTCAAATAAAATTTTTCCCTCTGAATCAAGAAAATAGTGCCTTGGAACGCCGAATCTCTGGAATTTTTTTGGAATAAAGTGCCGGTCACGGGAAAGATATAAGAGAATATAGTTCTGACGCAGTTTGTTGATGACTTTTTTTTGAGAAAGTGTTGTCTCTTTAAATCTTTTGCAAAAGTGGCATTTGTCCGCTCCAACAAAGAGGTAGATATTTTTCTGCTCTTTTTGTGCCAGACTGAGGGCTTTATCATAATCATGCAGCCATTTGTCTGTTACAAATCCGAACAAAGAAGAGGCTAAAAACAGAGTTGTTATAAAGGTTTTCATTCTGTAATTATATTTAGATTACAATTAAAATGATATAATTTTCTTACTATAAAATGATATCTTAGGAAAAAGTGATGAAAGAAGCAAAAATATTTTTCGGTTCTACAGAAGTTGGTAAAGCTGAAGTGAGCCAAAGAAAGTCCCCTTATAACGGAGAAGTAGTCTCAACTGCACCTGTATGCAGTGAAGAAGATGCAAAAAAAGCCTTAAAAATTGCAAAGGAGGCTGCGGTATTTGCTAAAAAGAGTACATTGGCACAGCGTTGTGCATGGCTCCTTGATGTTGCAAAAAAGCTTCAAGAAAATAAAGAAGATTTGGCAAAAACCATTACAGACGAAGTGGGCAAACCTATAACTTTTTCACGCATAGAGGTTGAACGCTGTATTGAGACTATAACCCTCTCAGCGGAAACAATGCGGACTATGCATGGGGAGACAATTAACACTGATGCAATGCCAAGCGGAAAAAAAACACTTAGCTTTTTTCGACGCGAACCAGCAGGTGTTGTAGTGGCTATTACACCTTTTAACTTTCCTTTAAACCTCGTGGCGCACAAGCTCGGACCAGCACTTGTAGCGGGAAATGCTGTAGTGCTTAAACCGACACCCGAAGCACCGTTGACTGCATATAAATTTGCAAAGCTTTTTATTGAGAGTGATTATGCCGTACCTGATGCTTTGAGTGTAGTATATGGTGATGCTGAAGTGGGGAATGCTTTGATTACAAGTGATATTCCGCGTGTGATCAGTTTTACGGGGAGTGTTCCTGTTGGTAACATTATTACAAAAAATGCCGGGATTAAAAAAATAGGGCTTGAACTCGGAGGCAATGCAGCGACATTCATAGAAAAATCGGCTGACCTGGCCTATGCAGCCACAAAATGTGCCATGGGTGCTTTTGTCAATTCCGGTCAGGTGTGTATATCTTTGCAAAGAATTTATGTGCAAGAAGATATTTATGATGAGTTTGCAGAGTTGATGGCAAAAGCAACAAAGAAATTAAAAGTAGGCAGTCCTTATGATGAAGAAACATTTATGGGCCCGCTTATAGATGATGAATCATGCCAACGCGCGATGGCGTGGGTGGATGCGGCTATAAAAGAGGGAGCCATTCCATTGTTGGTTCCGCGTTTGGAGGGGAGAACTTTTTACCCCTGTGTGATGGCAAATGTCAGAGATGATATGGCAATTATCTGTGAAGAGGTTTTTGCACCGATAGTTTCACTGGTGAAGGTGGCTGATTTTGACGATGCGGTTGAGAGAATGAATGGTTCGCCTTATGGCTTGCAGTTTTCAATATTTACAAATGATTTAAATCTTACAAACCGTGCGATAGATGAGCTTGATGCTGGTGGAATTGTCATAAATGATATGCCGACACTTCGTTTTGATATACAGCCTTATGGTGGAGTGAAACTTAGTGGTGTAGGGCGTGAAGGTCCGCGTTTTGCCATAGAAGAGATGACGGAGTTAAAGTCCATTGTCATTTGTTAAAAAAAAGGTAGTTGTTTCGGCATGTATTTTGGGTGAGCAATGCCGTTATGATGGGAAAACAAAAAAGATAAGTGCGGTTGCAGAAGGGTTAAAAGGGTATGAAATAATTCCATTTTGTCCTGAAGCACCGCTTTTTGGAACACCCAGAGAACGCATTAATGTTATGCTGAGAGAAGGTGAAAACAGAATTGTTACTGATGAAACAAACAAGGATGTGACAAAACTGTTAGAAGATGAAATCAATACTTTTATAGCAGCTCACCCGCAAGTTGACCGCATTATTCTTAAATCTAAATCACCAAGCTGCGGCTATGGCACAACGCCGATTCTGGATGAAAAAAAAGATCCTATAGCTCTTGGCAACGGCATTGCCGCCGAGCTTATGCAGGCACACTATAAGGATATTAAAATAGAAGACGAGTGTTCATTTATGAAACATAATCCAAACGGGTCAGATTGACATACCAGTCATCTCTGTAGTAGTGACGCGACGGTTGCAGATATATTTTAAAAGCATCCTCAAAACACTCTATTTTTTTAATACAATTCTCTGGAATTTCAAGTTCATTTTCACAAATACTTTTTGCATAGGCATCATCCAAATCACAAAAAAACTCCAACTCGGGATTGTTTGCATCTATCGTAAACTCTCTCTCATGCATCTGTTTTTCTCCATTTTTAGTGGGTTTGGAAATTGTAGTCTTTTTTTATTCCGTTTTGGTTACAGTGCCTAGTCTCCTACCGGAATATAGGCATATCCCTCATTTTGTTTATTGATGAGGCCTATGGTTGAATTAGGAATGATTGTTACAAAAGGTACAATGTCTTTTTTTGTAAGCTTGTTTCGCTGCATTGCTGCCCCACACATCAAAAACTCTACATCATAGGTGTCTGCCATAGAAGCAATACGTTTTTTAAGTTCTTTATACATTTTTTGCAGTTTGTCATCATTTTTAAAGATTGTGCTGTCTAAATCCTGTACAAAAAATCTATAGGCGCCTCCGTGAATAACGACAGCAACATCAAGTTCTTTGAGTTGGTTTGCATAGAGTGTTTTGTTAAAAACAATTCCCTTGAGTATATTTCTTTCAAATTTTGCCAGGTTTTTTGTTGTCAAATCATACACCACTTTTGCACTTTCATCTTCAGCCTGAACCAGACTAAACAGCAAACTTACAATCAATAGTATTTTTTTCATTATATCTTCCTTTTAAACATATTACTTAAGATAAGTAAAATTTATATAAAATTATACTATTGCTTGGTTAATACAAGTTCACCCAAACCTGTTTTTACAGGGTATCCGGCTTTTACCCAGCCTTTGAGTCCGCCTTTGAGTGTTGTTGCATGTTTGTAACCCATTTTTCTAAGCACTTCTGCTGCCAAAGCACCTCTTCCTCCACTACGGCAAAATGTTACTATGAGGGCATCAGGGTCTTTGATCTTTTGAGCCACTTTCCATTCCAGATTGCCACGGGTAATAGCTATAAAGTTTTCCTTGTTGAATTCATCATAGGGAATATCCCCCTCTGCTCTTTGCTCGCTCTCTCTGACATCCAGAACAATAACATCTTCACCTTCATCAAGTAAAGTTTTAAGTTGTTTTGCCGGCATTTCTCCTACAACTTTCCTGGCTTCTTTGATAAGCACCATTTTGTTTGCAATATCTGCCATAAGCAGATTTGTACTCAACAATGTAATGATTAGGAACAATTTTTTCATTGCTCTTCCTTTGTTTTGAAATAAGCTAATAGCTAAATGCTTAATTAGGCATTTAACTAAATAGATGAGAGTATGGTATAATTTTATAATTAAAATGTCAAGGACACTCATGCTAGATATGCAACAAAAAATCAAGATATTCAAGGCACTGGGGAATGAAACGCGTTTTTTAATTTTTAAAAATGTTTTTACCGGTGGCTATACATGTTCGCTTGACAAAAAAGATCCGAATGTCAAAGTCAGCCCGCATGCGACCTGTGTAAGCACAATTGCAGAGCATTTTGACTTTTCTCTGCCTACAATCTCCAAACATCTCAAAGAGCTTCGTGAAGCAGGCATTATTACGATGGAAAAAAAATCAAATAAAATTTATATAGAGCCAAATATGGAAACAATCCGCGAACTCGGCAGTTGCTTCAACACTCTGGTTGAAAACTTCGATGCCAACAGAGAACTTTTTTTCAGTTAACAGATGATGCGAAAATTATGACTTTTCAAGTTTTTTATCTCTGCTGAGATAAAAAACATCAAAATCACTGGCAACAAAACATTCTCCTTTGTAAAAGCTTTGTATCTCGTCACATACCGTCTGTGCATTGTAAGTGCTGCCCTGTGTGTATCTTGCACTGATATGGGTTGCTATAAGGTTTTTGACATGATGTTTTTGTGCCGCTTTTCCCAGTTTTTTTGCCGTAGTGTGCAGAAACTTTGTCGGCAGGGCATCATACACTTCCTGTGTGTAGGTGCTCTCATGTACCAGCAGGTCAAGGTTGTCAAGATGTGTTCCCAAAATATCAGGCTCACTGTTGTCTCCGGCTATTATGAGGGTTCTTCCGGGTATTGGCGCAAGCATATATTTACTTGAGAGAAACTCTTTTCCTTTGTGGACAATGTTGTTTCCGCGTTTGAGTTCTCCATAGAGCGCTGAGGGTTCAAGCCCTTCTAGTCGTAGTTTTTGCTCATCAAGTTTATTTGTTATGTCATGTTCGTGTATACAATAGGCAAAACTCTCTACAGAATGTACAAGCGGGAGAACTTTGAGTGAAAATTTGTCAAAGTGCAGTGTAGTGTCTGCTTCTATTTCAATGATTTCGAGTTGATAACCCAGATGCTCTTGTGAGGTATCTGTAACACATTCCAAAAAGCGTTTTATCCCTTTTGGTCCGTAAACTGTAAGAGGGGAGAAGGCTTTGTCGAGTGTTTTTGAAGAGAGCAGTCCCGGCAGTCCGTAGTAGTGGTCGCCGTGAAGATGGGTGATAAAGATTGTGCAGAGTTTGCCGACACTGAGAGAAGTTCTGAGTATCTGATGCTGGGTAGCTTCCCCGCAGTCAAAAAGATACCATTTACTGTCCTGGTCAAATTCGAGTGCAAGTGCTGTAACATTTCTCTCTTTTGTCGGTTTCCCGGCACTTGTTCCTAAAAAAGTAAGTTTCAATGTATATTCCTGATAATTTGTAATATAATGATTATAGTGAAATTTTATTTACATAAAGGATACCCAGTCATGAATAATTATCAAAGAGTCCATCCGCGTAAACCTGCAGACATTGAAAACAAACGAGCTTTTTTAATTGGTTCGGGTATTGCTTCTTTGGCTGCTGCCGAGTATTTAATGCGTGACGGCTATATGCAAGGTCACCAGATAACGATATTTGAAGAGAGTAGTCTGGTCGGTGGCGCACTTGATGGTGCAGGTGATCCTCAAAATGGTTTCGTTGCACGCGGAGGACGGGAGATGGAAGAGCATTATGAATGTTTGTGGGATTTGTATGCCGGTGTTCCTTCACTTGAAGAAGAGGGAAGAAGTGTTCTTGATGAATTTAAAGAACTCAATGACAAAGATCCAAATTTTTCAAAAGTAAGAGTGATATACAACAGAGGAGAAAAACAGCGATCAACAGATTTGGGTCTGGAAGAAAAGCACATTAAAGAGCTGACAAAACTGCTTTTGAGCAAAGAAGAAGATTTGGGAGTTATGAGTGTTGAAGAGTATTTTGAAGCATCCTATTTTGAGACAGATATGTGGTTGTACTGGAGAAGTATGTTTGCTTTTGAACCGTGGCACAGTGTTGTTGAAATGAAGCGCTATATGCATCGTTTTATGCATCTTTTGCCGGGAATGAGTACGATGCGGGGTTTGGTATTTACCAAATATAACCAGTATGACTCTTTGACACTTCCGTTGAAAAAACTTTTAGAAGACAAAGGGGTCAATTTTGTTTTTAACACTACAGTCAATGATTTGGAAGTAGAAATACAAGAGGATAAAAAGACGGTAAGAGCCATTCATCTGCTGAAAAATTCCAAAGAGGAAGTTATAGAGACATGCGAAAATGATTTGATATTTTTTACTAACGGTTCAATGGTGGAAAACTCTTCTTTTGGAGATATGCACCATGCTCCTGTTTTAAACCGGGATGAGGGTGCCTGTTGGAAATTATGGAAAAAACTGGCACAAAAAGATACGGCTTTTGGGAAACCGGAAGTTTTTTGCAGTGATATAGACAAAACAAAATGGGAATCTTTTACGATAACTGCGAAGGGTCCAAAAATGCGCACACTTTTGGAGCATTTTGCCGAGAGAAAATTTTTGCCGCACAAAACGGCAACGGGCGGGATTATTACCATCAAAGATTCGAACTGGCTTATGAGTGTTACGGTAAACAGACAACCGCAGTATAAAAACCAGCCATTTGAATATACCGTTGCCTGGGCATATGCACTCTATCCGGATAACAAAGGCGATTTTATCAACAAGAAGATGAGTGAATGTTCCGGAGAAGAGTTACTAAAAGAACTTCTGTATCATTTGGGAATAGGTGAAGAAAATATGCAGGCATATGTTGATGAATGTATCGTAATTTCTGTGATGATGCCGTATATAACGAGTCAATTTATGCCAAGGCTTCCAGGAGACAGACCGGAAGTTGTCCCAAAGGGGAGTGTGAATCTGGCTTTTTTGGGGCAGTTTTGTGAGATAAAGGATGATTGTGTGTTTACTGTAGAATATTCGGTCCGTTCTGCAATTACGGCTGTGTATACACTGTTGAATCTCAATAAAAATGTACCGGAAATTTATCCTGGTCAGTATGATATTCGTGTGTTGGCAAGGGCTGTCAAAACAATGAAAAGTGAGCATGAGGGTTTGATGATGCGTCTGATAGAGAGTGTTGTCAAAAAGAAATTAAAAAATACAGTTTTTGAAGAGTTGATTTAGCAAGGGGCATATCAAATCTTCAGGCAAAAGAGACCTCATAAAAAATGAAGTATCTTATGTCCTGCAAGAAGGGTTTACTGAAAAAGAGAGGTAAAGTACTCTTCAATATTTCCAGGAGTTCCTGAAATTGACATAAACTCACCCATGCTGAGATTCGGATAAGAAATTGCCAGATAGTATTTCGGATGTAAAATTTTTGCTGTGTCACCTTCAACCATTACCATATAAGGTAAAAATGCACTGTGTTTTTCTCCTTTTATTTCAGAAACATAATATTTTTCACCTTTTTCAGTCGGCATTGCTATGCCATAGAGCGTTGCATCTCCGGCTTCTAATGTAAAGACAATGTTTTTTGCTGCATTTTTTTCCAGTTTCTCTTTAAGATTTTCTCCTTTTGCAACTTCTATCATATCTTCATAATACGGCATAGCCATCATAAAGTGATACCCTGCAATGTCGTCATCATCAAGAGCATCTTGTGAATTTTTGAGTGTGCCAAAAGCATTTGCAAGCTTGGTATTTACTTTTTTTGCATGTGCTTTTTGAAAATCATCCTGCATAAATGCATGTAAAAAATATTGTGGATTTGTAAGAACGAGTTCTTTGTCTTTAGTGTTTACGAGCACTTTTTGCACGCCGGCAAATGCCCTGTCTTTTTTAGAAGCATCTTTTGTCAATGTAGGACATGTATAAGCTATGACATGATAATTTGGGTCCTGCATAGCATCATATTCGCCAACAACCTGTAAACCGTTTTTTGTAAGTGCCGTTTTGACATCATTAGCATTTTGGAATGCGGCATATTCATATGTACTTACTTTCTCAGCAAAAAGGTTTGCTCCTATTAGCATTGTTACCAAGCCTGTTACTACTGTTTTTTTCATTTTCTCTCCGTAAATTAAATTGAAAAATATTATAATTTATTATAGCTAACAGGCATATTAATTTTAAAAAATTTGTTTAATTTGTTAGGTAAATCCCACGAAAAATAAAACAAATCTTAATCAATATAGTTTGATTCAATCAATTGAACACTAAAATCATCACGATAAAGAGCATTTCTTTTAATATCTGCCATTGTAGTTTTACCGGTTAGGAGTACCTTTTTATCTTTGTTCTCATTTAAAAACAACTGATAAAGATTAACAGTAAAACTTCTAAGAATAGCTATAGAGAAAGGCTCTTTATATGCTATATGGTCATCTTCTTCAGTAAGCATATCTAAGTGATAGTGATATGTTTCCACTCTCCAATGTTGCAGTATCTTTTGAAGAAACTCTTTTGCAGTTGTTTTAAAGTTAGCCATTAAATATTGAGTTGAAATTGTAACTTCACCAGTCTGTGCATTTGTTAATGTTTTCGTCACTTTAATGAGTGATTGAATATTTTGAAAGTTCTCATGATACATAACTAAATCAGCACTTTTATTTTGAAAAACTTCTACTTTTCGAGAGACTCTTTTGTTGTTTTCAGTTAAATAGCTATCTTCATCATCAACTCTATCTGTAGGCTGATTAAACTCTTCTATGGTCTTTATAGCTTTCTCTTTGAGGTGTTTCTGGTTATCTTTGAGTTTTGCTATATATCTGTTACCTTGCTCATCAATAGTGTTGAGAATCTCTGATTGAGTAAGCAGTGCATCAAAGGAAAATATCTGTCCTTCATTGCTAAAAATATTATCGTTTAAAACCTCTTTGAGTGCAGTAATTTCGCTACTCTTATTTTTATCTAAAAACTTGTGAGCAAACACTATTTTTATATCTTTATCCAAGATATTTAGTATTGCTTTATGTCTTTCCTGTGTGTATTGACCATTCACGTCGCTACCTCTCAGCCACTTCCCGTCAATAGCAATATTTTCTTGTGCAATGAATGGAAAAAAGAACTCTCTAAATACTTTTTCCAAAGCATTATTATCTGTGTTTATCAATAAACGATGATATGTTGATTTGGAAGGAATCGTTATCTCTTCTTTATCAAAAATCTCTTTGAGTATTGCATTGTCTTTGTTATATATCATCCATGAAAATATATCCTTAAAAGTTGTATTTCCTTTGATAAGTGCAAAAAGTGTCATGAAAAGAACTTCGTGCAATGGATATTCTATCTTCCCTGTATCTACTCTATAGTCTGGGATACTTTTTAGCGATTCAAGTAAGGCTTTTGTGCGTGTTAATTTGATGGTAAACTCCTTGTTTTAGGAGTCTAAGCAATATTTCTTCCAGTTCTTTTGAATCTATTGATTAAGATTTATTTTATTTTTCGTGGGATTTACCTATTTAATTTGTAGAAAAAAGGGAATAAATTCAAAAAATTTAGCTCCTTTTGGATATAATCGCGTAATTTTATAAAAGAGAAACAACCATGGATATTAGAGAAGAGTATTTAAAATTTTTTGAATCAAAACAACATACAAGAGTTCCCTCAGCGCCTTTGGTACCTGAAGATGCGACTCTGCTTTTTAACAACGCAGGCATGGTGCCTTTTAAGTCGATTTTTACGGGAGAGGTTCCTCGTCCTGAAAATCCTCGTGCCACATCCTGCCAGACTTGTATCCGTGCGGGTGGAAAACACAATGACCTTGAAAATGTCGGGCATACGGCTCGTCATCATACATTTTTTGAGATGCTGGGAAATTTCAGTTTCGGAGACTATTTCAAGGAAGAGGCAATTGCCTATGCCTGGGAGTTTATCACGGAGATATTGCATCTGGATAAAGACAAACTCTGGGTAACAGTGCATGAAAGCGATGATGAAGCTGAAGAAATCTGGAAAAAGCATATAGCCCCGGAACGTATTATGCGTTTGGGAGACAAAGACAATTTCTGGTCTATGGGTGACACAGGACCGTGTGGACCGTGTTCTGAAATCTTTTATGATCAGGGAGCAGAACACTTTAACGGCCCTGAAGATTATATGGGCGGTGAAGGCGACAGATTTTTGGAAATTTGGAATCTTGTTTTTATGCAGTATGAAGTCAAAGAAAAAGGGGGAGAGAGAATTCCTCTTGCACATCCGTCTATAGATACAGGCATGGGCTTAGAGCGTGTTGTAGCCATTAAAGAGGGTGCCATTTCCAATTATGGATCTTCTTTGTTTATGCCGATTATCCGAAAAGTCGAAGATTTGATAGGCAAAGAGTATGTGTACGCTACGGGTGCATCGTACCGTGTTATAGCTGATCACATTAGAACCGCAGTCTTTTTACTCTCTCAGGGTGTAAATTTTTCTAATGAGGGACGCGGATATGTGCTTCGAAGAATCCTGCGACGCGCTGTGCGCCACGGATATCTTCTCGGATTTCGTGAGCCGTTTATGCACAAGCTTGTAGATACTTTGGTTGATATTATGGGTGGAGAGTATGAGTATCTTCAGACTAAAGCAGAGGTTGTCAAAGAACAGATAGAACTTGAAGAGGCACGATTTTTCAAAACAATAGAATCAGGCATAGCACTTTTTAATATGGAGCTGCAAAATACAAAAGAAGTGTTTTCGGGTGAAGTGGCTTTTAAACTCTATGATACCTACGGTTTTCCGCTTGATTTGACAGAAGATATGCTCAAAGAAAAAAATCTCTCGCTTGATACGGCAACATTTGAGCGCCTGATGAGTGAGCAGAAAAAACGTGCAAAAGCTGCCTGGAAAGGAAGTGGAGACGATGCTGTGAGCGGTGACTTTAAAGCACTGCTTGAGGAGTTTGGTGAAAACAAATTTGTCGGATATGAAACTATGCATCATGCAAGTAAAGTGCTGGCACTGCTTGATGAGAAATATGTGCGCGTTGAAGAGTTACATGAGGGAGAAAAAGGCTGGGTATTTTTGGATGTTACGCCTTTTTATGCTGAAAGTGGTGGACAGTGTGGTGATATCGGAGAGCTTGAAGACCTTGCAAAAGTAGTTGATACGAAAAAATTCTTTGGTTTGAATCTGTCGAAGATTGAGTTGCATGCCTCTCTCAAAGTCGGACAGCATGTAGATGCAAAAGTGGATATTTCCAGAAATGAGATAACAAAGCATCACTCGGCAACACACCTCTTGCATGCTGTACTTTTTGATGTGCTTGGTGAACATGTTTCACAGGCGGGTTCTTTGGTTGAGGCAAATCGTCTGCGATTTGATTTTTCTCATCCAAAAGCGCTTAGTGAAGAGGAGTTACATGTAATAGAAGAGCGTGTTAATGTTGAAATCATGCGTGCAATTCCTGCGCAAACCGAGGTACTGCCTATAGAAGAGGCAAAAAAATCAGGCGCGAAGAGCCAGTTTGGCGAAAAATACGGTGATGAGGTACGCGTTGTCAAATTTGCAGATGCTTCTGTAGAGTTTTGTGGCGGAATACATGTAGACAATACAGCAAATATCGGCTCGTTTATCATTACAAAAGAGAGCGGTGTGAGTGCCGGTGTGCGACGTATTGAAGCAGTGTGTGGCAATGCGGCGTATAAATACTTTTGTGAACAAAGAGCGCTTGTAAAAGAGGCGCAGAGTGAAGTCAAAAATCTTGATCTGCTTGCAGGAATCAGCAGGCTCAAATCAAATATAGCTACTTTGAAAGATGAACTTAAAGAGGCACACGAAGCTGCAAAAGTTGAAATAAAAGCAGATGAGATAAACGGTGTGTCGGTAGTTGTAGATGAACTGCCAAATGGTGATATTAAAGAAAAGATAGATGAGCTCAAAAACCAAAATGAGAAACTCTGTGCAATGCTTTTTCAAGTCAAAGGTGACAAGGTTCTCATAGCCGCAGGTGTCAAAGGCTGCGAGGCAAAAGCGGGTGATTGGATCAAAAAAATAGCACCGCTTCTTGGCGGAGGCGGAGGCGGTCGTCCTGATTTTGCCCAAGCCGGAGGAAAAGATGCTTCAAAACTGCCTGAGGCAAAAGAAGCAGCAGTGAAATTTATTACAGAGGTACTGGATTGATGAAAGATTTTATGATAGAACTTTTTGCAGATTATAGAATACAGATACTCTTCTTACATGTAATCTCCGCTGTTGTATGGGTCGGAGGGATGATTGCCATGAAATTCGCAGCGCATCCTTCGTTTATACAGATTGAATCACCACTGCACAGACTCGAGCGAATTTCGCAGGCACTCAACAGACTCTTTATGATTGTTTTACCTTTTGTTGTTATACTTATCATTACAGCGGTCATCATGGCTGTTGGGCTTGGTTTTCGTGTAGCTGCCGTTGATGCGGGCGGTAATGTGATAGATGAGTATGCGATGCATATATATAATCTGGTACATGTAAAAGAGGTGATTTGGATGATTATGGCGGCTAATCTTACGGCTATGATTTTCAGACGCAACAAAGCACAGAAACTTTTGGCCAAAGGTGATACGGCAGGTGCAAAAAAAGCGTTAGAGCTTATTGGAAAATATATGGTTCCCATCAATATCACGCTTGGGATTATTGCAATTTATCTGGGAGTGACTTTGCGAAATGCGTATTAGACTCTGTTCATCATCTCAGACACGCGCCATGCTTTTAGAAAAAGCCGGCATTGATTTTATTCAAGAGAGTGTTGATTTTGATGAAGAGAGCATTGTCGCAAACAGCCCGAAAAACTTTGTTTATCAGGCGACTCTAGGCAAATATGAAGCAAACCTCAAAGCATTTGGCTGTGAAGAGTATCCGCTTTTGGTAGCCGATACTGTTGTCACAAGCCAGGGACATATTTTAAGAAAAGCACGCTGCAAAGATGATGCCCGTAATATTTTAATGACGCAAAGTGGAAATATTACGAGTATCATTACATGTATGATATACCATTCAAAAAAGCAAAAAATCATAGATATTTCCAAAACAGACTATATTTTTTCAGAATTTGGTGCCGAGGATCTTGAAGCATATCTGGAGAGCGGAGAGTGGCGTGGCAAGGCTGGTGCCTGTATGGTAGAAGGATTTTGCAAGCCCTACATCAAAGAAGTCAGAGGCTATGAGAGTACGGCAATGGGACTTTGTGTCGAAGTGTTAGAGACTTTTATGGAGAAAAACTGATGTATTTTTATCAAAGATACAGTTTTTTCATTAATATACTGCTGGCATATCTCTTTGTACTCTTTGTAACAATAAAATTAAGTTTGATCTGGAATGTTACTCTTGTCACACTTTTGTTTATGAGTATCAGTATTTTGTTTTATCGCTATGCCAAGCAAAAACACTACTATAAAAGCATTATTGACAACTCTACAAATATTGTCATTGTCAGCAATGAAAAAAAGCTTGTTTCTGCAAACAGAACTTTTTTTAAATATTTCAAAGGCTATAAAAATATAGAAGAGTTCTTACAAAAACATCATTGTATATGTGAATTTTTTGAAGAAGAAGAGGGGTATATCGGCGCTGTAAACAATGGTCTTGGTTGGATAGAATATATAATTAAAAATTCTGAGGTATATCACAAAACAAAAGTCAAGATTTATGACAAAGAGTACTATTTTGCCATTTCTGCTTTGGTTCTTGACAAAAAAGACAATCTGTACGGGATTATACTCTCTGATATAACCGAACAGGAAAATTATAAAAAAGAGTTGGAGATTCTGGCTGTAAAAGATTCACTGACAAAGATCGGCAACCGACGTTTTTTTCATAAAAAACTTGATGAACAAATTCTGTTGACACAACGCTATCACCATCCGTTTTCACTGATTATTTTTGACATAGATTTTTTTAAAAAAGTCAATGACAACTACGGGCATGATATAGGCGATAAAGTACTGGTAGAATATACAAAGTATATTGCATCGATGCTGCGCGATACAGATATCTTCTGTAGAATCGGCGGAGAAGAGTTTATAGTGATCTTGCCAAATACCACAAAAGACAAAGCGTATGCTCTGGCACAAAAGATAAGAGAAAGTGTTGAGCAATACAAAGCTGTCCTGCCCATTACCATGAGCTTTGGTGTTGCAGAGTATGAAAAAGGCGATGATGAAATTTCTCTGTATAAAAGAGTCGATTTGGCTCTTTACAAAGCAAAAGAAACAGGGAGAAACAAGGTAATTCTTGGATGAATTTTTTTCAAAAGCATAAGTTTTTTATTTCTACACTTATTTTATTATTTGTGGCAGCTGTCTCTTTTGCTGTGTATTATGGATATGTGCAAGTACAGGAAGAAAAAATCAGACAAAATGAGTATAAAAAAGTTGCACAACAAATACAAAGAAAAGTTGCTAATGCAATTGTATTAAAAGAAAAAGCAACACTTGCTATAGCCCTTGCCCTAGTGAGTCAAAAAGATTTTCAATATCGTATAATTAAAAAAACAATTCCTGCACACTATTTTGATACTATTATTAAACAATTTAGAGAAAATACCTTATATAAAAATATTTGGATACAGGTTATGGATAGGAATGGAAAACCTCTTTATAGAAGTTGGACAAACAAACATGGAGAAAATCTTGCTAAGCTCCGAGAAGAGATTGTAACAATAAAAAAAACAAAGCAAATTCTCAATGACTTAAGTGTAGGAGAATATGACTTGAGTATAAAAGCAATGATTCCAATTATGTCTGGAAAAAAAATGCTTGGTATTTTTGAAGTAATTTCGCATTTTAATTCTATCGCTAAAAATTTTAAAGAATACGGCTATGAGTCTGTCGTAGTTGTAACAAAAGAAGAGTCAAAACATATTAAACATCCATTTACAAAACTCTTTATAGGTGAGTATTATGTTGCAAACCTGAATGCACCGAAAAATCTTCGTGATTTACTGAAAAAAGTTGGGATTGAAAATATTGCCAGAAAGCCATATACTATAGTAAATGATTATTTTATAGTCCCTTACAGCATAAAAAATAGTAACAAAAAAGTGCTTGGATATGATTTTGTTTTTCAAAAAGTAAGCAGACTGCAAAACATAGAGTTAGAACAGTTTACTTTCAGGTGGATGATCTTAGGTTTACTCTTTTTCTCGTTACTAGGGGCTTTTATTAATATAACTTTATATATTTTCATGAGAAAGCAAAAAATTTATTATAAAAATATTATTGATACTTCAAAAAATATTATTATTATTAATGATAAAAAAAAGATTTTAGAGGTTAATAAAACTTTTTTTAAATATTTTAAAAATTATAAAACACTTGAAGCATTTCAAGAACAAAATAGTTGTGTGTGTAAATTTTTTGTTAAAGAAGAGGGCTATTTAGTAGAAGGTGATCTTAGCCATTATTGGCTTGAAGTGATTTTGAAAAACACTGAAACCACAAATAAAGTGAAAATGAATATTGATAACGAGACATATTATTTTTCTATAACTGCTGCATTAATAGATGCGAAAAAGGACTATTATAGTGTTGTTCTTTCTGACATTACACAAGAAGAAATTTATAAGAATGAATTACAAAAATCTGTGATTACCGACCCGCTTACAGGTCTTTACAACAGAAGATATTATTATGAAAAAATAAAAGAAGAGATGTATGCAGCTAAGCGTTATGGGCTTGCTTTGAGTATAGTTATGACAGATATAGATTTTTTTAAAAAGGTAAATGACACACATGGGCATGATGTAGGAGATGAAGTATTAAAGGCTTACTCTAAACTGTTGCAGGAAAATTTACGAGAGAGTGATATCCTTTGTCGTATAGGTGGTGAAGAGTTTATTATTATTCTTCCACATACAACAAGAGAACAAGCTGTGAAGATTGCTGAAAAATTAAGAAAAAGTGTGCAACAGAGTAAAGAAATTCTCCCAATTACAATGAGTTTTGGTGTGACGGAGTATGTTCATGGTGAAAGTGAAGATTATATCTTTAAAAGAGTCGATGAAGCGCTCTATAGGGCAAAAGAGAAAGGTCGAAATAAGGTTGAAGCTGGATGAATTTTTATGAAAAAGAGCTCAAAGCTCTTCAAAGAGCAGGGCGTTATCGGACACGTGAAATTGTTGACAATACCCTGCACGATTTTGCTTCAAATGACTATTTGGGACTTTCGCACAACAAAGAACTCCATGCGCTTACATGTAAAGAATTAGCAGGGTATCCGCTCAACAATGCCAAGGCATCTATGCTGATAAACGGCTATCATCAGATACACAAAGATTTTGAAGAGGCTTTATGTGAAGCAAACGGCTTTGCGGCAGGAATTGTGCTTGGAAGCGGATTTAATGCAAATATTGCCTTGATTGAATCGCTTGTCCGCCGTGGCGATACACTGTTTATGGATGAACTTTATCATGCCTCGGGTGTACTTGCTTCACAGCTTCACAACATAAATGTGGTTTTTTTCAAACATAATGATATGCAGGAGTTGCAAAGTTTACTGCAAAACTCCAATGCCAGACGAAAAATTGTTGCCGTTGAGGGTATTTACTCGATGGACGGCGATTTGTGCGCAAAAGAGGTTTTTGATATATGTGATGAAGAAGAGGCTCTTTTAATCGTTGATGAAGCCCACAGCAGTGGGGTTATCGGAAAAAATCTCATGGGTGTGTTTGATTATTATGACATAAAGATAAAAGAGAACTACATTAAAATGGGAACACTTGGTAAAGCCTATGGAAGTTTTGGCGCCTTTATACTCTCATCTGAGCATATATCACAATACCTTTTAAACCGTGCAAAACCGATCGTATATGCAACGGCGCTCTCTTTGTATGATACACTCCTGGCGCATAAGGGGTTGCAGTATATTTTGAAAAACAGTGAAACACTGAAAAAAGAGATAGCGCTGCATCAGACAATAGTCTCACAAGAGTTGGGCTTACATGTAAAGGGTTTGATTGTGCCTGTGCGTATAGGAGACAATAAAAAGGTCATAGATATTAAAAACAGGCTCTTGAAATCCGGTTACAGTGTAGGGGCGATACGCCAGCCTACGGTTGCCTCTGCAATAATTCGCCTGATTGCAAGACTCGGTGAAAAGAGTGAGACACTCAGACTGGTTTGCAAAGAGCTGGCAGGAGTGCAGTCATGAAAATGTCCAAACTCAAAATTATCTACAAAAACAAAGCCCTGGTGGACATTTCCTTTGATATTTCCTCTTCATTGGCACTAATAGGGCAAAGCGGCAGTGGAAAAAGTTTGACAATCAAGGCGCTTCTTGGAATGCTGCCCAAAGAGATGACAGTAGAGCTTGAAGACAATTTTGATTTTGAACTCATAGCAGGAAAAACACTCTCTTTTGTGCCGCAGAATCCTTTTACGGCACTCTCTCCGCTGACAAAAATCAAAAAACAGTTTTTCAGTGAGCCAAAAAGGGTCAGGGAACTTTTTGATGAAGTCGGTCTGCATTACGATTTGCTTGAACGCTTCGCACCTGAACTCTCAGGCGGACAACTTCAGCGTGTTGTCATTGCAATTGCGTTAGAATCAAAACCGAAGTTACTTTTACTTGATGAACCGACAACTGCACTTGATCCCCAGACAAAAGAGGTAATACTTCAGCTTTTAAAAAAGTTGCAACACAAAGAGCAGTTTCAAATGCTTTTTGTGACACATGACATAGCTTCTGCCAAGGCACTGTGTGAAGATGTTGCTATTATAAAAAACGGAAGAATAGTTGAAAGCGGAAAGATGCGTGATATAACAGACAATCCGAAAGAAGAGTATACAAAAATATTAATAGAGGCCAGTTTTGCCAACAGGAAATTCAGAACATGAAAAAACTACTCAAAAGAACATTCGTCACAGTACTGATTTTAGGGTTTTTTTCACCCTTTATAATTCTTGGCTATTACCTGGTAAGCTATGATTATGACATATCCTCTTTAGTAGACTACAAACCAAAACAGACAAGTAGAATATATGACAAAAACGGAGAGAAAATAGCAAATATTTTTGATAAGCAGCATAGATATTATGCCTCTTTTAATGAGATTCCTCCAAGGGTGATTGAAGCACTTGTTGCCATCGAAGATACAACTTTTTTTGAACATTCCGGTGTAAATTTTGATGCAATATTTCGGGCAGTTATAAAAGACATCAAAGCGGGAAAAATGGTTGAGGGTGCGAGTACGATTACGCAACAATTGGTAAAAAACAAGCTTTTGACACGAGAGAAGAAACTTTCAAGAAAGATAAAAGAGCTGATATACTCTTTTAAACTTGAAAATGCACTGACAAAAGAGCAGATTCTGGAGCGTTATTTAAATGAGATCTATTTCGGGCATGGATATTATGGCATCAAAACAGCTGCAGACGGGTATTTTCACAAGAAGCTCTCTGACTTGACACTCAAAGAGATAGCAATACTTGTCGGTCTGCCAAAAGCACCAAGTACCTATGCACCTACAAAAAACTATGATATTTCCATGGGCCGAGCCAATCGCGTCATTACAAGAATGCATACACTTGGCTGGATAGACGACGCAACATACCAAAAGGCTTTGGGTGAAAATCCGGTGGTATACAATGATACACTGACACAAAACAGAGCCCCTTTTGTTGTGGATGAAGTTGCAAGAAGATTCAGAAATATGGGAATTGACGACTTAAAAACAGGCGGATATGAAATATATACAACGATTGATTTGAAACTGCAGGATATTGGAAGAAAATCACTGCAGTATGCATATGACAAAGCTTTAGGGAGAATTCAAAAATACAAAGAAAAAGAGGCACAGAAAAAAGAAGACGAAAGCTTTAAAGTCCAGGATGTCAATGTGTCACAGCTTAACGGTGCTTTGGTCTCTCTTGATTCCAAAACAGGGGATATTTTGGCACTGCTTGGGAGTGTAGATTATAAAAAAAGCTCTTATAATCGTGCTACTCAGGGCAGGCGCCAGCCCGGTTCTGCTTTTAAACCTTTTATCTATCAGGTAGCTATTGACCTGGGCTATTCGGGTGCTACAAAACTTGTTGATATTGCCCAGACATATGCCTATGAAAAAAATGGCGAGGAGATGAAATGGCAGCCTAAAAATTATGAAAAAAACTATAAAGGTCTCATTACTCTCAGAGAAGCACTTATTCATTCACGCAATCTGGCGACTATCAATCTTGTCAATGATATAGGACTTTCGCAACTCTTACGGGAACTGAAAAAATTTCATATTAAAAACCTGCCAAACGATCTCTCTATCGCTCTTGGAACCATGTCGATGTCACCGCTTGAACTTGCACAGTATTATACGTCATTTTCAAACTACGGGATTCAGGTGAAACCTCACTTGATTACAAGTATTGACCAGGGGGGCAGTACAGTGTATAAAAAAGAGGATGTTTCTTATTATGTAACAGCTCCGACTCAGGCTTTTATAATGACGACGATACTGCGTGATGTTGTCACAAGAGGAACAGGACGAAGAGCAAGGGTGAGAGGCATAGAAATTGCCGGAAAGACAGGAACAACAAATAATAATATAGATGCCTGGTTTGCCGGCTATTCCCCTACTGTTGAGACGGTTGTCTGGTTCGGAAATGATGACAATACTCCGATGTATCACAAAGAGACTGGAGGACGGGTTTCGGGTCCTGCTTTTGCCTATTATTTCAGAAATCTTTTGAAACTCTACCCGCAGATAAAACGGAAATTTGATATGCCTGAGGGAATTATAGAAGTGAAAATTAACGGAAAAAAAGAGTATTTCAGTAATATTTCAAAACCGCCACGAAGTGACTACAGTGATGAAACAGAATCTGAATTACTCTTTTAAAAAGTCTTAGTCAAAAGTTCTGTTTAAAGCACAGAACATGGCTTTAATTGAGGCTATCGTGATGTCGTTGTCTATTCCGACACCAAAACGTGAGAGTACCTCTTTTGTTTGAATCTCTATGTATGCTACTGCCTGTGCACTGCTTTTGTCACCACAGGAGTGTTCCGAGTATGACTTAACAGTAAAATCATTTTTGTACTTTTGCATCAGTGCATTTTTACAGGCATCAATCGGTCCGTTGCCTTCGCCCTCAGATGTAATGACCTCTCCATTATATTTGTATGTCAAGCTGCATGTAGCCTTCCCGTTATCTGAAGAGAGTGTAAAATCTACAAAAGAGATATGCTCTTTGATATTAAAATAGGTGTTTTTAAAAACTTCGAGTATCTCTTCGGGTTCCAACTCTCTGCCTTTTTCATCACTTAATGCCTGTACTGCACGGCCAATTTCCGGGTGCATCGCTTTTGGCAGATGGTAGCCGTAATTGTGTTCAAGTATATAAGCAACTCCGCCTTTTCCTGATTGTGAGTTGATGCGGATGATACTTTCATACGTCCGTCCAACATCGGCAGGGTCTATCGGCAGATAAGGCACTTCCCAAAAAGGGTCCTCTTTTGTCTGCTGGTAGGCAAGCCCTTTGTTAATGGCATCCTGATGGGAACCGGAAAATGCCGTATAGACAAGTTCTCCGACATAGGGATGTCTCGGGTGTGTCGGCAGTTCTGTACATGTCTCGACAACTCGCACCACTTCGTTGATATCCGAAAAATCAAGCCCTGTGTCAATGCCCTGTGAGGTCATGTTTAAGGCAAGGGTAATGATGTCTACATTGCCTGTTCGTTCACCATTGCTCAAAAGTGTTCCCTCAACTCTGTCGGCACCTGCTAAAAGCGCCAACTCTGTTGCTGCGATGGAAGTGCCTCTGTCATTATGCGTATGGGTTGAGATGATGACATTTTCACGATTGTCCAGGTGTCTGCTCATCCATTCTATCTGGTCTGCATAAATGTTAGGCGTAGCCATCTCCACTGTTGCAGGAAGGTTGATAATGACCTTTCTGTTTTCATTGATGCCCCAGCGAGCCGTTACGGCATTGGAAATTCGTGCCGCAAAATCCAGCTCTGTTCCAGTAAAGCTCTCAGGAGAATACTCTAAAAATATCTCTCCGTTGTGGTTTGCCTCATATTTTTTGACCAAATCAACACCTTGGAGTGCAAGGTCTATTATCTCATCCTGTGTTTTTGAAAAAACTATTTTTCTTTGTGCAACAGAAGTGGAATTATACAAATGAACGGTCGCTTTTTTCACACCTTCCAGGGCTTCAAAAGTTTTGGCAATCAAATGTTCTCTTGCCTGTACAAGTACCTGAATAGTAACATCATCAGGAATCAAGTTGTCATCAACCAGTTTGCGTAAAAAATCAAATTCTATTTTTGAAGCGGATGGAAAACCGACTTCTATTTCTTTGAAACCGAGTTTGAGTAAGAGTGCAAATAATTCAAGTTTTTTCTTCATGTCCATCGGGTTGATCAGTGCCTGATTACCGTCACGTAAATCAACACTGCACCAGATAGGCGCTTTTGTTATAGTATTGTCCGGCCATGTTCTGTCTGGCAAATCTATTTTTGGATACGGTTTATATTTGCCTTTAGGAATATTCTTCATAAAGAATCCTTTTTCTTGAATTATTTAATAGCTGCACTCTTATACAGGACTATTATGTTTGCAATTATATCGAATTTTTGATTTAATGGGCTTTTATTTGGAACCCATCCTTTAGGGTGGGTAGGTAAATCCCACGAAAAATAAAATAAATCTTAATCAATAGATTCAAAAGAACTGGAAGAAATATTGCTTAGACTCCTAAAACAAGGAGTTTACCATCAAATTAACACGCACAAAAGCCTTACTTGAATCGCTAAAAAGTATCCCAGACTATAGAGTAGATACAGGGAAGATAGAATATCCATTGCACGAAGTTCTTTTCATGACACTTTTTGCACTTATCAAAGGAAATACAACTTTTAAGGATATATTTTCATGGATGATATATAACAAAGACAATGCAATACTCAAAGAGATTTTTGATAAAGAAGAGATAACGATTCCTTCCAAATCAACATATCATCGTTTATTGATAAACACAGATAATAATGCTTTGGAAAAAGTATTTAGAGAGTTCTTTTTTCCATTCATTGCACAAGAAAATATTGCTATTGACGGGAAGTGGCTGAGAGGTAGCGACGTGAATGGTCAATACACACAGGAAAGACATAAAGCAATACTAAATATCTTGGATAAAGATATAAAAATAGTGTTTGCTCACAAGTTTTTAGATAAAAATAAGAGTAGCGAAATTACTGCACTCAAAGAGGTTTTAAACGATAATATTTTTAGCAATGAAGGACAGATATTTTCCTTTGATGCACTGCTTACTCAATCAGAGATTCTCAACACTATTGATGAGCAAGGTAACAGATATATAGCAAAACTCAAAGATAACCAGAAACACCTCAAAGAGAAAGCTATAAAGACCATAGAAGAGTTTAATCAGCCTACAGATAGAGTTGATGATGAAGATAGCTATTTAACTGAAAACAACAAAAGAGTCTCTCGAAAAGTAGAAGTTTTTCAAAATAAAAGTGCTGATTTAGTTATGTATCATGAGAACTTTCAAAATATTCAATCACTCATTAAAGTGACGAAAACATTAACAAATGCACAGACTGGTGAAGTTACAATTTCAACTCAATATTTAATGGCTAACTTTAAAACAACTGCAAAAGAGTTTCTTCAAAAGATACTGCAACATTGGAGAGTGGAAACATATCACTATCACTTAGATATGCTTACTGAAGAAGATGACCATATAGCATATAAAGAGCCTTTCTCTATAGCTATTCTTAGAAGTTTTACTGTTAATCTTTATCAGTTGTTTTTAAATGAGAACAAAGATAAAAAGGTACTCCTAACCGGTAAAACTACAATGGCAGATATTAAAAGAAATGCTCTTTATCGTGATGATTTTAGTGTTCAATTGATTGAATCAAACTATATTGATTAAGATTTGTTTTATTTTTCGTGGGATTTACCTATTAGGGTGGGCTGAGAGTGTCATGAAAGTAGCAACAGTCGGCACTGAAGTACCGATTCCGAGCAGAGGGGTGTTGCTTTTCGGAACCCATCCTTTAGGGTGGGCTGAGAGTGTCATAAAAGTAGCAACAGTCGGCACTGAAGTACGGGTTCCGAAAAAGCTTAGAACATATAGCCTAAGCTAAAGTTCTTAGCACTGGTAGGTAGTTTTGAACTCGTATGCAGTCGGGCGACCTTCATCCGGCCATACATCACGCTCAAATTTATAGTGCTGGTATGCTTCTATAAATTCAGATGTAAATACCGGCTTTAAGAACTCGTTGTCCGCTATAAGACCTTCTAATGCTTCACGAAGTGTGTGTGGCATTTGTGGAATATTTTTTTCACGAATTTCATCAAGAGTAAGTTCAAAGAGATCTTCATCCATTGGACCAACAGGAATTGTAGCGTGTTTGATACCGTCTAGTCCTGCCATCATCATTACGGCAAAAGCAAGGTAAGGACAAGATGAAGAGTCAGGGAATCTCATTTCAATACGAGTTGCTTTTTCACCTGCACCATAAGGAATACGGCAGGCTGCTGAACGGTTTTGAGAAGAGTAAGTTAAAATGCTTGGTGCTTCAAATCCAGGAATAAGGCGTTTGTATGAGTTTGTTGACGGGTTTGTAAATGCAGCAACTGCAGCAGCATGTTTGAAGATACCACCTGCATAATGAATTGCCATTTCACTTAAATTTCCGTAGTTTCCTTCTTGATAGAAAAGGTTTTTACCGTTTTTCCAGAGTGACTGGTGAACATGCATTCCGTTTCCGTTGTCACCATACAACGGTTTTGGCATAAATGTAGCAGTTTTACCGTTGAGGTGTGCTATCATTTTTACAACATATTTGTATTTTTGAACATTGTCACCGGCAGTGATGATGTCACCGAAAACGATGCCGATTTCACCTTGACCCTGGGCAACTTCGTGGTGTCCAAGAACAACTTCAAGACCAACCTGCTCTAACACCTGCATCATTTCAGCACGCATATCTACCATAGAGTCTGTCGGTGCTACTGGGAAGTAACCACCTTTTGTTCCCGGTCTGTGACCTGTATTGTACATTTCGTCATATCCGGTGTTTGAATTCCATTCACCCTCTTCTGTGTCTACTTTGAATCCCATTTCATTGATGTTGTCAACAAATTTGACATCATCAAAGATGAAAAACTCATTTTCCGGACCAAAGTATGCAGCATCAGCTATTCCGATCTCTTCGGCATATTTGAGTGCTTTTTTAGCGATTGAACGAGGACATCTTTCATACAGTTCATTTTTGTAAATGTCATATACATCACAGATAAGAATCACAGTAGGATCAGCAGTAAAAGGATCAAGAAATGCAGTCGGAACATCTGCTTTTAAAAGCATATCTGATTTGTTGATCGGTTGCCAGTTTTCAACCGAAGAACCGTCAAACGGGAAACCGTTTTCTAAATTTTCTGCATTAACTGCACTGTAACGGTATGTAAGGTGGTGCCATGAACCTTTAATATCACTAAATCTCAAATCTACAAATTGTACATCATTTTCATTACAAAATGTAAAGAACTCTTCTATGTTATTAACGAATTTTCCCATTAATTATCTCCTGAATTTTATCTGTATGTAGTATATCTTATTAAAACAAATTTATAACTTTGAGAATGATGAAAATATAATCAATTTCTCAGATTTGTTTCATATTGTGATAAAAATGAAAGTTTTTTAAAGCAAAGAACTGACGGCAAGATGTTTTGGCTCATTTTTTGCAACTTTTTTTTGACAGGAGAGAATTGTATTTATATGCTCTTCGCTTATGAATGATTTTTTCTCCGGCGTGATAAGCAGTGAGGCACTTGCTGTAAGCAGAGAAAACCTGCATGTTTGCTCTTTTCTGTTTTTTGAAACAATATAGCCGTTCTCTTTATCTTTTTTGCTGTAAAATTCTTTTGCAGAGGAAGCAAATTTTTCCAAAATATTTTCTATCATTTTTGTGTCAAAAGAGCTATGGGTAAAATCTTTATTCTCCCAGGCAACAAAAAAGTCATCACCTCCTATGTGGGCTTTGAAAACATCTTTTGGCAGTTCTTTTCTTAAAATATCTGCAAAAAGCTGAATAATCCTGTCACCGTTTCGAAAACCGTACACATCATTAAAGGCTTTGAAATTGTCAAGGTCAAAATAACACAGAAGATGAGATGCTGAGGATTGGGACACTTTGTAGATGTATTTTTCAATCATTGTGTTTCCGGGAAGTTTTGTGAGCGGATTCTGGTCTCTTGCCTGAATCATATTTTCCTGATGCATCATATTGATAATTGCTTTTGCGGATAAAAATCCATAATAGCCTGAGTTTTTTGTAATAATAATGCCTGAAGATTCAGGATTGTTCGCAAAAAGTTCTATAAGGGTAGTGGTGCTGCTGTTGATATCTGCATGCCCGCAGGGGTGAAGCAGGTTTTTTAGCTTGGAGTTGTTTTGTTCGTTTAAGAGTAAAGACATGCCGTAGGGAGAGTAAAGAAACTCTTTGATGTCAGATTCAAGCAATATTCCCACGGGTTCGTTTTGGGAATTCACAATAGGAACAATGGGAACACTCTTATTCTTTTTAAAATACTCTATGACCAGATTCATTTTTGTTTTAATCTTTAAAGGCTGAATTTTGTCTATATTGTTTTTCAGTAAAATATTTTTGTCACTTATCCGTCTGTCTAACTTTATAATGTCGATAATGTTTGCGTATTGCTGATAAATTTTTTGTGTATTTTTTGTAGGTTTCTGAATAAGATAGCCCTGTGCCAAGTGGCAGCCGATATCTTTACATGTAAGGTACTCCTCTTTTGTCTCAATACCCTCGGCAATCACCTTAATGCCCATCTGAATGGCAAGATGTGTGATGTTGCGAACCATGAGTTTTTTCTTCATATTGGTCGCAAGCCCCTGCAGAAAAAATCTGTCAATTTTGATGATATCGGGTGCGGAATCATAAAAGAGTTTGTACCCGGAATAACCGACACCAAAGTCATCTATTGCAATTGAAAAGTCTTCCTTTTTATAATGCTGGAGTATTTTTTCAAGGTCAAACTTACTGGAAATTTCCTGTCTTTCCGAAATTTCAAAACAGATATTTTCTTTCTTTATATTGAGCTCTTGCAGAATTTTTGTTGTATTTCCGGTTGAAAAATTTTCCATTTCCAAAACCCGGTTATCCAGATTGTAAAAGAGTTTTATGTTTTTATAGTTTTGTATCTGTGTATATTTTTTTAAAGCTTTTTCTCTGAGTGCCAAATCAAAAGAGTACAAAAGTTTTTCTTTATAAACAGCATCAAAGAGTGAAAATATAGACTTGAATCCGACATCCTGAAAATTTCTCAGCAGGGCTTCGACACCGTAGAGTGTCCCTGTATGGATATTGATGATAGGCTGAAAAGCCACATCAAGAATTTTAAGATTATTTTTCCACTGTTGTGTGAGTTCATTGTTCATTATTTTAGATATCTCTTTCTTTGGGATGCTTTTATTTTTGAAATGTCGACGACTATAAAGCTGTCTATACAGTTGGAAAAATCACTGTCTATATTGTAGGCGCAAAATTGTATACCGCCTTTTTCACACAGATCGGCATACTGTTTGTAAAGCGTCGGAACATTGGCATTGATACTGCCAAGAGCTTTTTTGAGTGTTTTGAAATTCTCTTTGTACTCCGGTGCACTGAACTCTTTTTTGAGATTTGCTATGAGTGTTTCATCTGTTTTAAAGTTGTAGGGATTTTTTGCGCTGACAAGATTTTGTCTGTCTTGAAAATTTTCATCATAAAAGTACAAAATCATATCTTTGGCTGTTTTGGCATAATTTTCACTCAGTGAAACCGGACCGTACATGTAACGGATATGCGGATTGTTTTTGAGATATGCGCCTATGCCGTACCACAAATAATCAAGTGCCCGAGAACCCCAGTATTTTGGTTGGACAAAACTTCTGCCGAGTTCTATGGCATCGGGGAGGTAAGGCAAAAATGCTTCGTTGTAATCAAAAAGTGTTGTTGTATAAAGGGCATCAACGCCAAATTTCTTTATGATATCCGCACATTCCGCTATACGGTATGCTCCGACTATTTCAAGATCTTCCTCGTCCCAGAGTATAATGTGCTTATAGCATCTGTCATATTTGTCTATATCTCTTTTTTTGTTGATGCCCTCACCGACTTTACGAAAGGAGAGTTCTCTGAGCCGTCCTATTTCATTGATGATAATAGAGTTGTTGTCACTGCTGCTGTAGAGATAAATTTTTTTTCCGTCTTTTGTCTCTCCGAGCAGTTGTGATGATTTTAACTCTTTTTTGAGATCCCGTCTGTCTTCGGGATGGGCGATTGCTTTTTGGGTTTCAAAATAGCTCTCATTTTTTTTGAGGGCATAAAGATGTTTTTTATAGAGTTTGACAAGTTTGTCCTTTTGTATCCCTTTTGGCATTATGTTTTCATAAGGAATGAGTTCGCCTACAATCATTTCAATAGCTTTGTGTTTTTGTTTAAACATTTCGTGTGCAAGAAGCAGGGCTGCAAGTTTTTTGTTCAGCGCTGATACGGAGTAAAAGGTTTTGGAATTCTTCCCTCCAATAAATACAGGGAGTATGGGGGCATTGCCTTTTTTGGCAAATTTTAAAAAACCTTTGTGCCAAATCTTGTCTTTTATGCCTGTCGGAGTAGCCCGGCTTACTTCGCCGGAAGGAAAAATGATGACAGCCTCTTCTGCATCAAGTGCCGCATATACCTGTGCAACGGTTTCTTTTTTTTGCCGTGCCTTAAAGTTGTTGACATTGATTAAAATATTTTTTATGGGAGTGATGACTTCTAAAAAATCATTTGCAACAACTTTTATATCTTTTCTGACATTACTGACAAGCTTGATAAGTGCGAGTGCGTCTAAAGACCCAAGCGGATGATTGGCAATAATGACAACGCGTCCGGAGGAAGGAATGTTTTGAAGATCCTTGTCTGAGACGGAAAAATCAAAGTTGAGGTACTGCAATGCTTCGTCTATAAACTCAAAACTGCCCAAATGCCTGTTTTTTTTGATAAATTCATTGATTTGTTTCTCATGGACTACAGAATCTGCAAATTTTGAAATTGCACCTTTGATTACTCTGGAGTTTTTAAGTTTGGGGTATTTTTTTATAATCATTTTTTCAACATCAATCATATAGGCTCTTTTTTGTATTGCGTTGAAAAATTATAGTAAAGAGAGGTTACACAGAGATTACATTTTTCCTTATATATAATTCAAGATAATTCTGTATACTTAACTGTATATAAAAATTAAAAAGGGATGCTTATGCCTGAGTATGCAAAACAGATAACGATTTTGTATGTAGAAGATGAAGATGATGTGCGTGAAGGCTATGCCCGTGCACTCAAACGGATAAGCAAAGAATTATATACAGCCAACAACGGTATTGTCGGACTCGAATGTTTTAAAAAATATCAGCCTGATATTGTTGTAAGTGATATTAAAATGCCTGAAATGAATGGTCTTGATATGATTCGGGCGATAAAAGAGATTGAACCGGATGTAAAGGTCATATTTACAACAGCACACAGTGAAAGTGCCTATCTGCTTGAAGCGATAGAGTTGCAGGTGGAGGGGTATCTGCTTAAACCTGTGCAAAAAAAATCCTTAACTGCTTTGATAAAAAAACTTGCCAAAAATATCATTATTGAAAAAGAGTATGAAGAGCAAAGAGAAATTCTGCAGTATATTATAGATTCTGAAAGCAGTATATCTGTTGTTGCAAATATTGAGCATGTCAGCTTTGCCTCAAAATCTTTTTTGAAATACTTTGGAGTAGAGAGTGTCGAAGAGTTTAATGAAAAATTTCATTCTATCATTAACATTTTTTCAAATGAAGAGGACAGTATCAACAGGAAAAACATACAGGCTTTTTTGGAAAAAGACGGGAGTCTGTATGATTTTATACACTCTTTGAATGAGACCCAGAGAATTACGACGATTGTAAACTCTAAATATGAGAAAAAATCATTTTTGGTCAATATTTCCAAGATTAATGAAACACAGTTTTTGATGAACTTTACAGATGTAACGGAAATAGAAAAACAACGAGAAGCCATTACAAAAAGAGCCAACCATGATATGCTTACAGGACTCTATAACAGAAACAGGTTTGAAGAAATTTTTGCGTATGAACTTTCTCAGGTAAAAAGATATGGCTACCCCCTCTCTTTGGCTATAGCAGATATAGACCATTTCAAACTTTTTAATGACAGATACGGACATCTGGTTGGAGATGAGATTTTGAAACTTGTTGCCAATACACTGATTTCGTGTACCCGAAGTGCGGATACTATAGCAAGATGGGGCGGAGAAGAGTTTGTTATGCTTTTGCCGCAAACAGCCCTTAATGACGCACAACTGCTTCTTGAAAAATGCAGGAAAAAAATTGAAGAACTTCATACGCAGGAGTATGGAAAAATTACACTGAGCTTTGGTGTCACTGCTTATAAAAAAGGGGATACTCTCAAATCAATGCTCCAAAGAGCGGACGAAGCTTTATACAGTGCAAAAGAGAAAGGAAGAAACCAGGTGGTGAGTAAAAAATGAAACAGAAAATAATATTTTTGCTTTTGTTTTTACTTTTGTTTGTGGTAAGCCAGTACCTGAACAACTATCATAAAAACCACTTAATTCAAAGAGAGCTCTCTTCGGTTCTTAAGCATTTAAAAATAAATTATGAAATAGTAAATGAGACAGACAAGGCAGATGCAGCCTCGTTAAATGCCTTTGTGTCCAATGATGAAACAGTTTTGCGTATATTGGAGAAGGCTTTACATGTAAGGGAGGCAAAAAGAGAGTTCCTGCGAAAAGAATTGTATCAACATTTGAAAAAGCAATACCGCGAAATTCGAAAACGCGGTGTTTTACAAATGCAGTTTGTACTCCCGGACAATGTCTCTTTTTTACGCATGCACAAACCGGACAGGTACGGGGATGATTTAACAGGTATTCGTTATACTTTTGAGTATGTCAACAAAACACATAAACCGATTGCAGGGTTTGAGCAGGGGCGCATTGCACATGGTTTTCGTAATGTTTTTCCTTTGTTTGACGGAGAAAAATATATCTGTGCCTATGAAATATCTTTTTCCTCAGAATCTTTTCAAAACAGACTTGCCAAAGTAAACAGACTCTACACACATTTTTTGGTCAATAAAAAAGTATTTGATGTGAAATGGTACAAAGACAAAGAATTTTTAGCGCACTATAAAACAAGTATAGAGTCAGATGACTATATGTTTGTTTATACAAAAGGTGTTCGACCACAGTATCTGCAATATTTAAAAGAAAATATTATTCAAAAGCATCAGCAGGAGATAGAAGAAAATATGCAAAAATGCAAAGCTTTTTCTTTGTATCAAAAAACAGGAAAAAGTGTCAAAGTTGTCTCTTTTTTGCCTGTAAAAAATGTAAAATCAAAACAGACGGTAGCCTATCTCGTTTTATATGAAGACAATGCAAATATCCAGTCTATTTTGTATAACTTTAAGCTTATCAGTCTGATTTTATTCATAGGCTTGTTTTTGCTTGTGTATCTTTTTTATCTACAGTTTATTCGAAAAAAAGCACTCAAAGAAACAGCGCAGGAACAAGAAAAGCTCCTGGAACTTTTTGACAAGGGAGATATTGCTCTTTTTCGATGGCACAATGATATTCACTGGAGTGTCGAATATGTCTCCAACAATGTTGTTTCTTTAACAGGGTATACAAAAGAGGCATTTTTAAAGGGTGAAATTGAATATCCTGATTTGATAGATGCAGAGGATTTGCAAAACGCCCTCCATGAACTTACAGAAGCATTTGAAAAGAATTTAGATATTTTAAAACATCAGCCGTATCAAATCACAACAAAAGAGAAAACAAAAAAATGGGTAGAACAGACAACACTCTTCATTCGTGATGAAAAAGGGAAAATAAGCCACTTTTTGGGCTATTTGATAGATGTCAGCAAAAGAAAGAAACTCGAGACACAACTGCAACAGCTTAATGAACACCTCAAAGAAGAGATAGAAAAACGTACAAGCGAAATACTGCAAAAAGACAAAATGCTTCAGGAACAGGCAAAATTGGCCGCGATGGGAGAGATGGTCGGCGCCATAGCACATCAGTGGAGACAACCGCTCAATTCACTCAATATCAATATTCAAAATCTTGATGATGATTATGAGGAGGGCTTGATTGACAAAGAGTTTATAGATGAATTTATTGACAAACAGACACAGACAATAAACTTTATGAGTCAAACGATAGATGATTTTAGAAACTTTTTCAGAGTCGATAAAGTCAAACAGGATTTTTGGGTAAAACAGAGCATCGAGAACACTCTTTCTTTGGTAAATGCACAGTTAAAGAGTCACAATATTGAAATCTCACTGCAAGGAGAGGATTTTATGCTTCATGGGGTTGAAGGTGAGTTTCAGCAGGTTATTCTCAATATTATATCCAATGCAAAAGATGCCATTGTCCACAACCGTAAAGAGTATGGAAAAATAGGCATTAGACTGAAAGACAAAAAGATAATTATCACAGACAACGGAGGCGGAATACCGGAGGAAATTATAAAAAGAGTGTTTGAGCCCTACTTTACAACAAAAGAGCAGGGTATGGGCACAGGAGTGGGTCTGTATATGTCAAAGATAATAATTGAACAAAACATGGGCGGGCGTTTACATGTAAGCAATACAAAAGAGGGGGCTGAGTTTATCATCGACTTTATAAAGGAGGGTTAAAAGACAATAGTAAAACTGGAGCCTTCATTCAGTTTGCTTTTGATGACAAGCTTAAAGTTGTGCAGCTGAATGATGTTGTTTACAAGAAAGAGTCCCAGACCCAAAGAGTTGTTCCATCGGTTCGAATGGACTCTGTAAAATTTGTTTGTAATGTTTTGCAAATCTTTTTCAGAAATACCTATGCCTGTATCAATAACTTCGAGTGAATTTTGACTGATATTGACTATGACTTCATCTTCGGAGTATTTAAAAGCATTTTCTATCAGGTTTGTAATGACAATGCCAAAAAGTGTCGGGTCAATGTCTATTGTCAGGGCTTTGTCTCCGTTGATAATAATTTTTTTGTTTTTATAATGGAGTCGGAGGTTTTGTGCTGCTTCTTGTACCAGATTATATAAATTTACTTTGCGTGTATTTAAAGCCTGGTGCCCGCCATCGAGTTTCATCGAGAGTCTGAGTGTATCTATAAGTTCACTGAGTTTTGTACCGTTTGTATATATTTTTGTAAGAAATTTCTTTCGTATGCTCGGGTTGATGTTTTCATCATCAAGAAGTGTCTGCGAGTAGCCGTTTACAACCGCGATAGGGTTTTTAAACTCATGGGATATTGCAGAAATAATGTCATCTTTTTGTTCATTGAGTTTTTGGAGTTTTTGCGTATATTTTGTTTTTTGTTTCTCTTTTTTGACAAGTATCTGTGAGACTTTTGTCAACAGATTTGTTATGTGAAAAAATTCCTGGGAAAAATCAGATTTTATGTAGGTGCTCTTTTTCTTTTTTGTCAAAGATTTTAAAAAGTCTACGATTCTTTTTGTTTCATGCTGAATCTGTATATTTATTTTATAAGACATATAGAGCACTATAAGAAAAAAGAGCAGTAGAACAAAGGCTATTTTAATGCCAAGGTTGATGATTTCACTGCGGACACCTTTGATTTCCCGGGCAACCCGTACAAAGATGACCTTGCCGTCGATGGTGTATTTTTTTGCTACATACTGCAGATCTTTGTCAAGGGTATGTGAGTGGCGTATGATATAGCCGTGCTTTTCCCTGTTTGCCTGTATGATTTCGTCTCTGTATTTATGGTTGTCCATAGTATGTTTGTCTTTGTCGGACTCTGCCAAAATGTTGCCCTCTTCATCTATAATCGTTAGGCGCAAATGGAGCTGTTTTTTTACTTTCTTTGCAAGCGTATCAAGGTCTGTATCTTTGTTGATGGTAAAAGAGACAAGCTCGGTAGCCTGCATAAGTGCCTCTTTTGAAGAGTGAAGATAAAATTCATATACCCAATAGTAGACTATAGCACTCACTATTAAAAAGAGTGCCAAAAAGAGTGCTAAAAACTTCTCTAATACTATTTGGGAAATTTTTTTCATTTAATTGTGGATGTTTCCACCGATTTTGATATAAACAAGCAGGTTTGCAACACTGATTGCACGGCTGGCGATTTTTTCACTTTTTCGAAGTGCTCTGAGCATCCTGTGATATTTTTCAAAGGTACTTGATCCTTCCGCCTGCTCTACAAGCTTTCGTTCTATCATTTCATACAGATCATCAACTTTGTTTTCTTCTATAAGTACCTCTTCATACATCTCCTGAAGTTCATCCATATCATCAACGTTGATCATCTTTACTGTTGTTGTAATGGCTTTTACCGTTGAGGTCTGCATAAGGCTTGCATATTCGTTAATCTCTTTGACATCAAGGTCTTTGCATACATCTGTAAAGCCCCGTATGAAACTTCTTGTATTGGAACATGCGCGTGAGAGTTCATTGCTTATTTTAAAGTAGGCAACAACCTGTCGCAGATCTCTTGCTTCTGGCGTATAGAGTGCAAGGACTTTAATGATTGCATTGTCGATTTCATCCGCTTTTGCCGTAATATTTTTGATACTGTTTCTTGCTTCATTAAAGGTTGTTTCATCGCAGTTTTGTAACGCTTTGAGAATAAGTCTGTTGGCTGTTACCAGATTTTCTCCGATATGTGTAAGTTTTTGTCTTATTTCGTCTAGGCTTGTTCTAAATGTTGGTAACATATTTAGCTCCTTAATTTTTTATAATTTATCCGAATCTACCTGTGATATAGTCTTCTGTTTTTTTCTCTTTAGGATTTAAAAAGATATTTTCTGTTTTATCAAATTCTATCAAATCTCCAAGATACATAAATGCAGTATAGTCACTGATACGCGAAGCCTGCTGCATATTGTGTGTAACAATTGCGATGCTGACATCTTTTTTCAGCTCCACCAGCAGCTCTTCAATAGCACTCGTTGAGATAGGGTCAAGTGCTGAAGTCGGTTCATCAAAAAGAATGACTTCAGGTTTGACTGCTACTGCACGGGCAATGCAGAGTCTCTGTTGCTGTCCGCCTGAGAGTCCCATGGCAGACTTGTTCAGTCTGTTATGGACCTCTTTCCATAAGGCACTGCCCTTGAGTGCTGCCTCTACACGGTCTGCAAGTTCACTTTTGTTTTTGATGCCTGCAATTTTCAACCCGTAGGCAACATTGTCAAAAATACTCATAGGAAAAGGTGTCGGTTTTTGAAAAATCATACCGACTTTTTGGCGGAGTTCTATAAATTCATTCTCTTTTTTAATTTCAAGAATGTTTTGATATTTTCCTGTTGCTTCATTAAGCAACTCAATTTTTCCGTCATATTTGTTACCGGGATACAGGTCATGTATACGGTTCATAGAGCGTAAAAGTGTTGATTTTCCACAGCCACTCGGACCGATAAGAGCAGTAATTTTATTTTTCTCTATGGATAGATTTATATTTTTTAAAGAGGGCTCATCGACCCCAGGATAGGTAAAAGAGAATTTTTTAATATTCATTACAGGCATAATTTTTGTTTCCTTCGTTATTTGTGTTTGTTTCTTGTGATAAATCGACCCAGCAGGTTGATAACCAAAACCATCATTGTCAGTATAAATGAAGCAGCCCAGGCAAGATCACGACTTGACTCTTCCGGTTCATTGGCAAGATTATAAATACTGACAGTCAAAGAGGGAAAACTCTGTGTGAGATCAAGACTGAAATAGTTACTTGTTTCACTTGTAAAGAGCAGCGGTGCCGTTTCACCGGCAATTCTTGCAAATGCCAAAAGAATACCTGTCATGATTCCCACTTTTGCGGCTTTTATAACGATGTCCAGGATAACACGGTATTTTGATGCACCAAGGGCAATACCTGCTTCGCGTAACTCCTTGGGAACAAGAGAGAGCATAGAGTCTGTTGTGTTGATGATGATAGGAACCATCATAATGGTAAGTGCTAAAATACCGGCAAATCCGTTGGCTCCTCCATAAGGGGCAACGGCTATGGCATAGACAAAGGCACCAATTACGATAGAAGGTGCGGACATCATGATGTCGCTCAAATCCCGAATCAGTTCCGGGTATTTTCCTCTTCCGTATTCGCGTATATAAATACCTGCAAGCATTCCCAGCGGTATTCCTATGGCACCTGCCAAAGAGGCAAGAACAAGCTGTCCCACCAAAAGGTTTCTAAGACCCCCGTCAACAAGGTCATTGAGAAAGAGGCTTAAATGAAGCGAAGAGAGCCCTTTGATAAAAAGGACTGCAAGTATCCACCCTAAAAAACCAATGCCTATAAGGGCAGAAGTTACCGAAAGTGCCAAAAATATTTTGTTTAACAGAAGTCTCATAACTTAACCTTTTTCAAAAAGTAAAATTTGGCAACTGAAATGATGATAAAACTCATGACAAAGAGAATCAGACCCAGATAAAAGAGTGCACTTTCTCCCAGTCCGCTGGCTTCGCCAAAGTTTACAGCCATAGCAACAGGAATGGAGATAGTAGGATCGGTAATCTTTTCAGGCAGTGAATAGACTGCTCCTATCAAAAATGCGACAGCCATAGTCTCCCCCAAGGCGCGTCCGAGTGCCAAGATGATAGAGCCTATAATACCAACCTTTGAGTAGGGAAATATAATATCTTTGACCACTTCAAATTTTGTAGCACCAAGTGCATAGGCAGACTCTTTGAGTACATCAGGGGTTGTATTCATACTGTCACGGGTGATGGCTGCCATAAAGGGAAGAATCATAATGCCAAGAACAAGTCCGGCAGTCAGTAAAGAGACCTGATAACCGCCAAATGCATCGGAGATAATGGGGGCAAAATAGTAGAGTCCCCACATGCCAAAAATGATACTCGGAATTGCCGCCAAAAGTTCAATGGCCATACCGACAAACTTGGAGATGTTTTTTGAAGCGATTTCAGCCAGAAAAACAGCAATACCCATAGCAATAGGCAGTGCAAAAGAGAGGGCAATAAGTGTGGAAAGAATTGTTCCGACTATCGGAACAAGTCCGCCATAAAGTGTTTTTGTCTGAGACTCTTCATCTTCATCAAGAATCATATCATCTTCATCCTCGATGATATCTTCATCTGCATTGTTCAGGGCAGTGTTTATTGTGTCGGCAGTACCCTCCACAGGAACCTCTTTGTTCCATGTCGGATCAACAAGAAAATGGAGCCCAAACTCTTCAATGGCAGGCTTTGCAGCGCTAAAAAGAGTGATAAATATGCCAATAAGTATAACGAGCACAAGAGAAGCACTTGATAAAGAGAGCTTTTGAAATATTTTTTCCATACAAGAAAACCCTAGAGTAAATTTATTTTGATATTATATTGTAATTTCATTACAAAGAGATTACATGAAGGAGAGAATGAAATTTGAAATTTGTTTTTTTTTGAAGAAAGAGATTATCTAATCCCTTTCTCTTCCCAGTATTTTCTGATTTTGTCTGTAAGTGCGTCCGGTAACGGAACAAAACCCAAACTTTTTGCAATTTCTTGACCGTTTTTATATGACCAGTCAAAAAATGCTGTTACTTTTTTGTTTGTTTCTTGCTTTTCAGCAGGCACCAGAATAAATGTAGCAGCTACGATAGGATAAGAGTAGGCACCTTTTGGATCGGCAATAATAGAGTAAAAATCTTTTTTAGGATCCAGATTTGCTTTTGCAGCGGCAATTTGAAATGCTTTTAATTCAGGTTTGATGTAGTGTCCTGCTCTGTTTTCAACCGAAGCCATCACAATGCCGTTTTTCTGTGCATCAGCATAGTCGATGTATCCGACAGAGTAGGGAGTCTGTTTGATAAGACTTGCCACACCTGTGTTTTTGTTTCCACCGATATGTTGGTTTCCCGGCCAGTTCAAAGATTTTTTTGCACCGTAAGTATGTCGCCACTCTTTGGATACTTTACTTAAAAAGTATGTATAGTTGAATGTTGTTCCTGAGCCGTCTGCGCGGTGAACGAATGTCACTTTTTCATGTGGCAGTTTCAATCCTGCGTTTGCAGCAGTGATTAACTTGTTGTCCCAGTATTTTATTTTCCCTTCAGAGATTGCAACGATTGCACTTCTGCTGAGTTTTAAGTTGGAAACACCCGGAATGTTGTAACCCATTGTAATTGCACCGACAACACCCGGAAACTGATAAAGATTGTTTTGTTTCAAAACTTTTGGAGAAAGAGGTTTGTCAGTCCCTGCAAAATCAACCTGTCTAGCTTTTGCATCTTTGATCCCTTTTGAAGAACCTTTTGAAATATAGTCAACTTTGATACCAGTAGCTTTATAGTAGGCTTTTGTCCATTTTTGATATACCGAATACGGAAAAGAAGCACCACTTCCTTTGAGTACATCATTTGCACTGAGTCCGCCTGCAAGAACTGAAGCTACAAGAGCTAACTTGATTACTTTTGTCATCTGTTACACCTTTTTAATTTTAGTTAAGTGCCTGACAAGAATAAATGACATAATTTAATGAAGAGAGAAAATGCAAGATACAAGGCGAAAATCCGCAAGAGCTACTGGTAGCTTCAAGGGTTTTCAACGAAGTTAGATTGTTTTTTCTCTCTTCACCCGAAGGGCAACATACAAAGGACTCATTTTCCGCGTTGAACTTCCGTTAACGATGCTAGCATCGCCAACAAAAGTTCGCCTTGAAACTAAATCCTTTGTATGTTGTTAAATATGTCATTTATTCTTGTCAGGCACTTATGAAAGTATAGACTTTTTTTATTACACTAAGGTTACAAAACGGCAAAAACTTTGTGACAAAGTTCAAAGGTATTGTCACTTGAATTGTTTTGTAGCAGATATAAATATAGTATAGGGTTGTTGCCTGTTGCCGTTTTGTAACCTTTATGTAACCTAGATATTTTATACTTCCGCCAACAAAACAAAAAGGAATTTCAAAATGAATAAAATCGTTTTATCAGCTTTAGCTGCTTTCACTCTAAGCTCAGTTACTGCCAATGCTAATGAAATCAAATTATATCAAGATGCTAACGGACAAGTGTTTACGCAACCTGCACCGAACAGAACACTGTTGGATACAAAAAGTCTTGGCAATACAAAACAAAATATTACTATAGTAGACAAGAAATCTCCAAACTTTTTATTGGGCAAGCAGACGCATATTAATATGAAATTTGTTGCACAGGACAATCCTGATATGTGGCTAAAAGCAGGTGTGCGTATTCAGGGTACATTTGAAAATAGAAGTGTTGAGGATTTGGCAACAGGTGCGACAACAAGTTATTATGATGCCTATTTGAGACGTGTTCGTTTTGAAGTAGCAGCGGGTTTTAACAAGTATGCTTCTTTTACAATGGATGTACGAAATGATAAAGCAAATTTTGAAGACAAAGGAGAGCAGTCATTCAATGTCGGTGATGCCTATGTAAAAATCAAAAAACCTTTTGATTCGTCACTTGTAAATTTTAAGCTTTTTCGTGCAAAAATTGATGTTTCCCGTACAGAAACTGTAAAATCAGCGCGTGTGCTTCACTTTGACCGTCCTCATGTAGCGGATGAAGCGGCACAGTATATTACACATAACCGTCGTGGTACAAATGCGCAGGTTTATGGTAACTGGAAGAAAAAAATTCACTATGAAATAGCTGTAGGTGATGGTGTTTACTCTGGAAAACTGAAAGATGCTTCAGGAAATAGTTTCAATGGTTCTGACTTTTTACAAAAAAGCTTCTTTTATGGTGGAAAGATTGTTCTTTCTCCATTTGATGGCTGGGAAGAGAAAAAAAGAACTGAGAGTTATTTTGGGCAGGGAAAACACTTTGAAATTGGTGCAAGTTACTGGGTAAGTCCTGATATTCAGTACACAACAACAAATAATGTAGCTACTTCTGTAGATCACAAACTCTTAAATCTTGAAATGTCAGCACACTATAAAGGTGCTTTTGTTCAAGCAGAATACTTTGACTTTGATGGTGTCGCAAAAGACTGGGCAAGCACAACAAGAGGAAAATCAAACGGTTGGTATGTAACTGGTGAATACTGCTTTGTAGATTATGGTTTTATCGCTCCATTTGTAAGATATGAATCTTGGGATAAATTTAAAGATTTGGACGGTTACGACTTAACATCTAAATTAGTCGGTGTAAACTGGTACCTTATGGGGAACTCGATTAAAGCCGGATTGACATTCCAAGAAGATGAATATGGTGCAAACATAGGGAACGAAAAAGAGCGTAGAATAAAAGTTACCTCTCAGTGGTTCTTCTAAAAACAAATTTCAAATTTCATTTCTCCTTTTTACATGTAAAGCGGTGATGCTTTACATGTAATCTTAGTGCTACATTTCTCCTTTCAATCACAAATTTATTTTATGCTATAATCAACAAATTTTTTATAAAGTGAGTATACAAATGCCACAGACACAGACTTCTTATGATTTTGATGAACTAAAGTCCCAAGTACGCTCTTTAGGTTTGCTAAAGCGTGTTCCGCTAAGAGGAAGTATAGAGATGGTAGCAATCCTCTTGAGTATGGGACTTGTCTATGTGATACTTTTTTATTACAATCATCTTATTGAAAGTTCTTCTATTGCCGCTATAGGTCTTGGTCTGTTTATGGCCTTGGTTTTTACGCGTGCTGTTTTTTGTTTCGCACGATATTTTACATACACAGTATTTCAAAAACAAGCGTCTCTCTTTTAAACTGAGCTATCCGTTTTCGGCATTCATCCTTTCGAACTCATCTTCCTGGTGGGATTTCAAACACAATGTCAATCATCATACCTGGTGCAATATTGTCCAAAAAGATGTTGACATACTGGCATTTGATGGGGCATTTACAAACAAAAAAGGCAATAAAACATGGCTTCGCAGGAGTAAATATCTTGTTTTTTGGGGTGCTATGTTTTTTATGTATCCGGCTTTTATCGTGCAGTCATATAATTTTGCGCTCAAACGCAAAAAATGGGCTGAGCTTGGCTTAATGCTTTTGCACTGGCCTTTGGTTTGGGGAGCTGTTTTTTATTTTTTACCTTTGAGTGAGGCGCTTACGGTTTATCTGACTCTGAACCTGACACTCTCTGCATGGCTGGCATTCGGTTTTATCACCAATCATCTCGGATGTGAGGTTTTTGACAAAGAAGTAGGTGAAAAACTTTCATGGATGGAGTTGCAGATGCGTACCTCACGCTCTTTAAAAGGCGGGAAATTTGTACACTGGTTTTATGGAGGATTAAATACCCAGATAGAGCATCATCTTTTCCCAAAAGCACCCAGGTTCAATCTGCTGAAAATCCAAAAAATGACAAAAGAATTTGCAGAGAAAAACGGTATTGCCTATTTTGAAACAACACCGTTGCAAGCGTATGTACAGATAAACAATGTGCTCAAATCCTATTAGGTAAATAGCAATTTAGATAAAATATCACCAATTAACAATTTGGAGATTTTAATGGACGCAGCCAAATATATTTGGATGAATGGAAAATTTGTTGCATGGGATGATGCCAAAGTACATGTACTCACACATACAATTCACTATGGAAACGGTGTAATTGAAGGAACAAAAGCTTATAAAACTGACAGAGGGTATGCAATATTTCGTTTGAATGATCATACCAAAAGACTCAAAGAGTCGGCAAAAATGACACTGATTAATATTCCTTATACTGTTGAAGAGTTGAACATTGCACAGATTGAACTCATCCGAAGAAATGAATTTACCGGGGACAATGTCTATCTTCGTCCTTTTTCGTTTTTGGGCTATGGTATTATGGGGCTTTACCATAAAGACGCACCGGTTGAAACTGCTGTTGCCGCCTGGGAATGGGGTGCTTACCTTGGGGAAGAGGGGATGCGTAAAGGCATTCGTTTGAAAATTGTCTCTATGACACGCCCGGCAAATACATCCAATATGGGAAAAGCCAAGGCAACGGCCAACTATTTGAACTCCCAAATGGCAAAATATGAAGCGATTGACTGCGGATATGATGAAGCCTTGCTTTTGGATGATGAAGGGTATGTTGCAGAAGCAAGCGGGGCCTCGTTTTTTATGATAAAAGACGGCGAAATTATTACACCGCCAAGCGATAATGCCTTAGCTTCCATCACACAAAAAACTGTCATTGAAATGGCTGAAGACCTGGGCTACAAAGTGACTCGACGCCGTATTACAAGAGAAGAGGTATATGTGGCGGATGAGGCATTTTTGACAGGAACGGCTGCAGAAATCACACCGGTTGCTTTGGTTGATGCGAGAGAGATAGGCAGAGGTTCCCGCGGGGAGATTACGGCAATTATTCAGAGCGGATATTTTGACATCGTATTTGGTCGAAACAAAAAATATGAGCATTATCTTACCTATGTGGATGAGATAAACTAAAAAGACTTTCGGAACCCATTCTTTAGGATCACTGTCATTAAGTGAAGAAAATTAATGCTTTTTCGGAACCGGTACTTTAGTGCCGGCTGTTGCAATAGTATTGCCACTCTCAGCCGGCACTAAAGTACCGGTTCCAAATAAATGCTTAACTTAATGGCAGTGATCCTTTAGGGTGGGCTGAGAGTGGCAAAAAAGTTTACATAACAAAAAAAAGGAATACAATGGCATCAGATATGAATGACTATTTTAACAAGAAGAAAAGTGAAGGCGGAGGATTTAAAAACTCTAACTCAGGTGGTGGCAGTGGTCCAAAAGGACCTCAGATGCCAAATTTGAATTTTAATTTTGGCGGGGGAAAAGCAGCACTGACATATTTTTTGATTGCTGTTGCTGTTATGCTGATTTTGGCAAAGCCGTTTATTATCATTCAAGAGGGTGAACGCGGTATTTTAAGTACAAACGGGAAGTATCAAGATCAAGCTTTGCTTCCGGGACTGCATTTTATTATCCCTGTGATTCAAAAAGTATATACGGTAGATACGAAAGTGCGTATTATAAACTATGCTTCGCGTATGGAGACAAACTCAAATGCTTCGGGGATTATTTCAAAGCCTGCCATTACAGTGCTTGATAAACGGGGTCTGCCGGTCTCTATTGAATTGACTGTTCAGTACCGACTCAATGCACAGTTTGCCGCACAGACAATTTCAAACTGGGGATTCAGCTGGGAAGACAAAATAATCAATCCGGTTGTGCGTGATGTTGTTCGTAATGTAGTCGGAAAATATGATGCCGAATCGATTCCTGTAATGCGTAACACGATTGCAACGGCTATTGAACTGGGTATACGAGAAAGTATTAAGAGTTTGAAAAATTCGCCTGTTATTCTACAGTCTATTCAGCTTCGTGATATTTTACTTCCGGCAAAAGTAAAAGAGCAGATTGAAAGAGTACAACTTGCCAAACAACAGGTACAACAGGCAGAACAGGAAGTACAGCGTGCAAAACAAGAAGCACTCAAACGTGCTGCAGAAGCTCGCGGTATTGCAGAAAAGGCAAGAATTGAAGCACAGGGTAAAGCAGACGCTGTAACAATTGAAGCAGATGCCAATGCCAAAGCAAATATTTTAATAGCAAAATCATTAACCAACAAGCTTTTGCAGCTTGAACAGATGAAAGTACAAAACAAGTTTAATGATGCACTCAGAGTCAACAAAGATGCAAAAATATTCTTGACACCGGGCGGTTCGACTCCAAATATCTGGATAGACACCAAAGATACAAGAAAAAGAACCACGGCGAAATAAAGATGCAGGAAATAATCAATAGAGTAGACTGGCAGAAGCAGGAGCTTCTGCCAGTCATTGTTCAAGACAACACGACCAATGAAGTGCTGATGATGGCCTACATGAACAAAGAGGCTCTGGAGCTTTCACTTAAAACAAAGCAGGCACACTATTTTTCAAGAAGCAAACAGCGTATATGGAAAAAAGGTGAGAGCAGTGGACATATACAGAAAATTGTCTCTTTTTTTATTGACTGTGACAATGACACCCTCTTGATAAAAGTCAATCAAAACGGGGTAGCCTGTCATACTGGTAGAAAATCATGTTTTTTTACAGAGCTGCAAAGCGGTGAGATTACTTCTGAAGTAGAAGTGAATACCGAAGCAGCATACGGTGTTATTGATACACTGTATCATACGATACAAGAGAGAAAAAATGCCGATCCTGCAACCTCATGGACGGCAAAACTTTTAAGCAAGGGTGAAAACACAATTTTGAAAAAAGTTGTTGAAGAAGCCGGAGAGTACTGTTTTGCACATAAAGACAATGATGAGAAGGAGATGGTGTATGAAGCGGCAGATTTAACCTACCATATGCTTGTGGCACTTGCTTCTAAAAATATATCGCCAGACAGAATAAAACAGGAACTTGCCCGTAGATTTGACATGAGTGGCATCGCTGAAAAAAACGCAAGAAAAGAGTAGGTAAGGTATGAAAGAGAAGCTGTTGGCATTTATTCATGGATTGATTATGTATGATTATATCCTATTTGGTGTCTCATTTCTTCTTTTTCTTCTTTTTATTATTCTTGCACTGCTCCTTCGAAAAAAGATAATTCTTGCGCTCTTTTTTGTTCTTTTCGGATTTGCAATACTTCTCCTTGGACCTACGCTTGGTTATATCGAGATGCACAAATATCTTTTTAAAAATTCAGTTCGGTTACTTTCGCAAAAAAGACTTCACTTTGTAGAGGCTTTGGTGGTCAAAGGAAGTATCACAAATGAATCCAAATTTGATTTTTCCGAGTGTAAAATCACTGCAAAAGTCTACAGGGTCACAAAGAACAGGTACAAAAACTATCTTTTACGATTAAAACCATTTCAAAAAATGTCGATTCTAGAACCTGATATACCACAAGGGCAGACTAGAGAGTTTAAAATTATCATAGAACCGTTTGTATATAAAAAAGACTATAATGTATCCCTGGAGGGAAATTGTAAATGACACTCTTTAATTACTGGCACTATATAGTTTTCTTTGTAATCTTTTTACTGAGTATTGGCGGTATAGTGAGTGCAGTGAAACAAAAAAATAAAAAACTAGTCTATTCTATGATATTTTCTATTATTTTGGTGACTGCTTTTATGGCTGTTTTTTCTGTTATGATTGTTGATAAGTATACAAAAAAGGTACAATTGGAAAAACTGCACAACAAAAGGCTCTTGAGTACGGAAGAGATAGTCTATTACGGTATTGTTAGAAATATCGGAAAATTTCCTATAGGAAAAGTGACTTTTGAAATAAAACTTGTAAACAAAGGGCATGCAACAGGAAATGTAAAAGGCGGGAATTTTTATAAACCCAGCGGTTTTATGGACTTTTTTTCCGGAGGTTTCGGAATGGGATCACACAAACCGCAAACCGTTACGAAAAAATTTGTTGTTGCCAGAAATCTCAAACCCGGTCAGGCCAAAGCCTTTAGAGTCTATTTCAGGTATCCGCCCTATTTTAGAAGTACGGCAGAATTTGCAAAAGTGTACGGGCATTAAGCCTCAGTATTTTAATCCGACTTTTTTAAGTGCCGCGTTAATGTTTTTTATCTGTTGGTTCTTGTTGCGGCACCATTTTGGAGCCAAAAGAGAATCGTCATCTATCCCTGCTGTCACTCTTTGGACATTGACATTTTTTGGTTTCATCAGAAGAGATTTTACAAGCACATCAAGATATTCCTGCTCACTGATTGGGGTAAACTCTCCACGGTTAAACTCATTTGCCAAGGCAGTGCGTTTTACAACATACAGAGGGTGATATTTTACAGAATCAATTCCCCACGAATAAGCGGCTTTGGAGGTTTCAAGCATCATCTCCTGCGTTTCTCCCGGAAGACCAAAGATAAGGTGTCCGCAAACATTCAGACCTGCCTCTTTTGATTTGATAATCCACTCTTTTACATTTTCGCTGTCATGCCCTCGGTTGATTTTTTCCAGTGTTTCATCATATACAGACTGAATGCCAAATTCAATCCAGATCTCTTTGTCTTTGGCAAGGTCTGAGAGATAGGCGAGTGTCTCTTGCGTGATGCTGTCAGAACGTGTGCCGATGCTTAAGCCTACCACATTGTCAAAAGAGAGCGCTTTTTCATAGAGTGCTTTGAGGGTTTCAAAAGGGGCATAGGTATTTGTAAATGATTGAAAGTATACAAGAAATTTTTTTGCACCGTACTCTCTTGTCTGGCGTTTTGATATGGCATCAAACTGCAGTTCAAGCTGTTTGAGCTGTTTTTGCAAAAAAGGATTCTCTTTTGATTCAAGATTTAAGTGAAATCCTTTCAATTCCACAACGGCATCCGTGCTGGCTGAAAAAGAGTCATTTTCGCAAAATGTACAGCCTCCTTTGGCCACGGTTCCATCAATATTGGGACAGGTGAAACCGGAGATATTGATGCCAACCTTGTGTACTTTTACGCCAAATTTGTTTTTTAAGTAATTACCGTATGTATAAATTTGTTCCATTAAACGATATATTTTCCAGTAAAACAGGCTGTACAGTAGATATCCTGTGTCGCATTTACACTTCTTAAGAGTGATGCTTCATCCAGATATGCCAAAGAGTCGGCTTCTATAAAATCACAAATTTCCTGCACACCCATATTTGCAGCGATTAAATTCTCTTTGCTTGGTGTATCAACACCGTAGAAACACGGATCGGTAGTCGGAGGAGAAGAGACGCGCATATGGACCTCTTTTGCCCCTGCTTCTTTAAGCATTCTGATGATTCTTCGTGAAGTTGTGCCTCGGACGATAGAGTCATCTATAACGACAACTCTTTTGCCTTTGATAATGTCTGTCATAGGAGAGAGTTTCATTTTCACTTTTAAATCACGCATCTCCTGTGTCGGCTCTATAAAGGTACGCCCTATGTAGTGATTGCGCATAATTCCCATTTCATAGGGAATACCACTCTCCTGTGCATATCCAATGGCAGCAGGTACGCCACCATCAGGTACAGGAATGACCAGGTCCGCTTCAACAGGGCGGATTTTTGCCAGCTCTTTTCCCATCTCTTTTCTGCATTCATATACAGACTGCCCGAAGACAGAAGAGTCAGGGCGGGCAAAATAGACATATTCAAAGATACAGTGCTTTGGTGTCGGCTCAAAGATTTTTACACTTTGCGGCGCTTTGCCTTCTTCAAAAATCAGAAGTTCTCCTGGTTCCACATCTCGGACAAAGGTAGCTCCCACAAGGTCAAAGGCACAGGTTTCGCTTGCCACTATATAGCCGCCGTTTGCCAAACGCCCAAGACTTAAAGGTCGAAAACCGAAACGGTCCCGCATAGCGAACATTTTGGTTCTGCTTAAAAAGACCAGAGAAAAAGCACCTTCTATTTTTTTAACAGCGTCTATAATTCTGTCAAGCAGTTTATCCTGTTCACTTTTGGCGATCAGATGAATAAGATTCTCAGTATCCATAAATGTCTGAAAAATTGCACCGCGTTTGATCAGTCTGGCACGCACTTCATCAGCATTTGTAAGGTTACCGTTGTGCACAATTGCCATCTCACCCAAATCATATCTTGCAAATACAGGCTGTGCATCAAGAATGGAATCATTTCCTGCTGTAGAGTAGCGGGTGTGGCCTATAGCGCTTGACCCGCTTAAAGTAGCAAGTTTGTCTTCATTAAAAACGCTCATAACAAGTCCGCGGTCTTTGATAGTATGAAGTTTTTCTCCATCAGATGAGCTGATACCTGCTGCTTCCTGTCCGCGGTGTTGGAGAGAATGAAGAGAAAAGTAGGCTAACTTTGAAGCCTCTTTATGACCAAAAATCCCAACAACAGCACACTTTTCATTCATATTTTCGCGCAAATTTTTTCCTTGATAAGTTGTAATTAAATTATGATGCAATTATACTCAAAATATCTATAAATATTCTCAAAGCTGTCTTAATTAACAGATATAATTTATTTTCAAAGTGGAACTGTTTTTGCTATAAATTATATATTTTCAAAAAAGGTAGGATATATGGAAATTGTTTTGCGCAATAATCTTATTCTTATCACTACAGGGTTTGATACCTTAAATACAAGTTGGATGAGAGAATTTTTAAATCATCATGCCCGTGGTATGCTCTTTTTACCTAAAGCTGTCCTTGTATTTCAAAATAAATCACTAACACAGGTCAGAGAAAATTTCATAAGAGAGTTAAGTGAATTTCATGCAAAAACACATGATTTCAATCATGAATTCTTCTTGCGTTCCATGTTAAAGTTTGGTAACCAGCCGATTAAAATAGAGCTCAACAAGATGGAAGAGCCTGAAACTATAAAAGTACACCTCTATGCGTATGATAAAGATACGGTGCTTATTTCATTAGACAGTCCAAATTCATGGGTACTCAACTATATGCGCTCACAGCTTGAAGTATATGTGGAGCGGGGAACAGACATCTCTTTGGTGGTGGATGTCAGTGATTTTAAGTCAAAAGCAAGACTGGAACGTGCTTTAAACAAGCGCCATATTTTGCATTATCAGATTCAGTATACCTATGACAACCATTTTATGTCCAAACTCTACTCGGATTTTGCAAATTTTTCTTTCGGAGATTTATGCAAAGCCTCTTTTGATGAAGAGAAAAAACATTTTTATACAATCCTGGAATGTCCTATAGGGGCTTCTCAGGATGCTTTGAAAAAAAGTTATAAAAAACTGACAAAAGTCTATCATCCGGACAAAATCTTCCATGAAAGCCCCTATCTTGTAGAACATTACACACAAAAATTTCAGTTACTGCAAGAAGCATATCAGGCACTGCGTGTTGTCAGTTAATTATATCTTCTTACTTTAGAGAGCGTTTTTTAAGCAGTGCCTGAAAATCCTCGCTGCTGTAAAGTGCCAGGCCTGCACCGCTGAGCTGGGTGAGCTCTTTGGAAAATCCCCGTTTTGAGAACAAAACGATTTGGGTCGGTTCAATGCCAAGTTTCTGGCATTTGTCCCGTATTTTATGCAGCTCTTTTTTGTTGATGATATGGTTTGTCCATTTGCATTCTCCGACATAAATACGATCGTTTTGAGTGATTGTGAGTATGTCTATCTCTATTTTTGCATCCCAGTAACTGCCGCTGCTGCGTATATGTGCATCACGGAGATGATAGTTCAGCAGTACCTCTGAAAGTTCTTCGTATACCAGGCTGGTATAACTGTTGTGACGCAGGGTAAAATCTTTGAAAAAGGCATCATATTGCTGTGCCTCAATTTCTTTGATATGGGGTATGACAAAGTAAAACCAAAACCTGACAAAAGGGTGGGTAAAAAGGACTTTGTGAGAAATACGGTGGCGTGCTTCTTCGCGTTTAAGTTTGGTGTTTGGATACTTGTCTCTTGGATGTTCTTCCCGTGAATACTCCAGCTGAATCAAGCCCTTTTCCTGTAAAAAATTGAGAGCTGCTCCACCGTTTGCATTATTGAGTCCGGCTTTGTTAAAAGCAGAAAAAATGCGTCTGTCACCTGTTGCAAGCGCTTTGAGAAGTTTTCTGTGCAGGGTGTTGTTCAGTGTAAGTGCACTCATCTGTCTGTCTATGGCTTCAAAATTGTCCAATACAAGAATCCGGAGCAGCTCTTCAATAGGCTTTGTCGTATCAATATCCCAGTCAAGTCCGCCAAATACAGCGAAGTAGGAGATCTGCGTCTCCATATCATCGGGGTAGTTTTTGAAGTAAAAAGAGCGAAACTGCTCAAGAAGTTTTGTATTTGTCATATGTTAATTGTAACATATTATTAGCAGTGAAATACTTTTTTCGGAACCCGTACTTTCTAACGCTAAAGCGTAATTTAGAAAAAAACTAAATTTTTTCCTGCAGGGCGGGCTTTCTGGTGTTGAAAGAAAACTAAAACTCAAATTTCGAAATTATGTGATTAAAATCTAATTAACGAGTTGGGGTAGCGACACCAGCGCTAGTTAAATTTTGGTCAACAACATCTAGTATATTGCTTTTTGCACTTGACATATAAGTATTAAGCCCTGCAACCAAACCGACACCAACGATTACTAATAAAAGAGCAACTAAAACACCGCTCATACCTTTTTGTGACTTAATACGTTTGAATAGATTTTTGATCATATTCTCTCCTTCTTTGTGATAAATCTGTGATAAGTATATCACTTTTATATAAGAAAAGCAAATAATATTTACTTAAACCAATTATTAACTTACCTTATAGTGTTTTTGTGTATTTTTGTGAAATCCATACACTTGCATTTACATCTTTACATGTACTGTAACAGTCCTGTTTTACTTTTAACCAGCTTGCACCGTTGACTGTTTTGGAGATGTCTGATGTAAATTTATGCCCTTCTTTCCAGACATCGACACGCTTTCCGTTAACAGGTTTTTTTCTGAGAAATATCTTTTTCGTATTGACTACATAGGTTTGAAGAGAAGGTTTTGTCTCTTTTTTTACTTCTGTTTCTTTCTTCTTTGGCATTGTCATTGTAAGTTCATGTGTCTTTTGTGCCGCTATTTGTGTCTTTTGTGCTGTCTTTTGCTCTGTCTGTTGTGTCTGTTGTGTGGGATTCTCTTCCGGCGGAGTTTGCAGACTTTCTTCTTCATCTATTATAATCGGAGCGGGAAATGAAATATGTGATACTTCAGATGGTGCCGCTTCTATAGTCTTTTGCTCTGTATAGGGAGTTTTTTTCGGAGTATCAGTCACCTTTGCATGAAAAACACTGCTTTGCGCTTTAAAATTTTTGTAAAAGTCGGTGTCGTCTATCTCTTCATTGACATCCACAATCTCAGGGACAAGTAAAAAGATCAGATCTGTTGTATTTAAATTTTCAACTTTATGCTTGAAAAGTTCGCCCAGTAAAGGAATATCTCCAAACAAAGGAATTTTTTCTTCACTTTTGGAATTTTCACTGTGCAGACGACCTCCGAGTGCTATAACCTGCTCAGATTTTACAACCACATTTGTCTGAATGTTTTTACTGATAAAAGAGGGAATGGAGATACCGGCTCCTAGAGCAACATTATTGGCAGGGTTGGTATCTATGGCACTGTCTTGAATATCTACATTGATGTGCATATAGCCCTCCGTTTGCATAAACTTGCTTGTGAGTGTAAGTTTAAGACCGTACTCTTTTTCTGTCACCTGAATGGTAGGTGCTGTTCCAGTGTTTTGTATAATACCTGTCGGGATATAAAGCTCCCCGCCTACGCGAAAGGTCGCATTTTTGTCTTCTGTTGTGATGAGCACCGTGTCATCGAGTATATTGGCAACTCCTTTACTTTGTAAAAAATTAAGTGTAGCAAGAACGGACTTGCCGGTTGCTGTTGTAAAATTTCCCAGGTTGTCAAGTAAAAAACCACTGAATGTTGCAGAATTTGCAGCACCCGTATTGGCTGTTGCATTGACATATTTGTTGAAAAATCCCAGTCCGGTAACACCACCCAAATCTTTTGCTCTTTGGTTGTCTACGGAAATGAGGTAGAGTTTTGTACGAATCATTTTGTTGACTCTGCGTGTTTTTGTCAAATCCATCAGTTTGTCTGTATCTACACCGCCTTTTTTCAAAATCTCATAAATTCTTTTTTTGTCATGCGGATCTTTAAATACACCGGTGATGACGGTAGAGTCATTGCCGACCATGCTCAGAGAGAGATTCGGCTCAATGATATTGATCATTTTTTGAATATAGCCGAGATTCTCATTCACATAGACATGATAATTTTCTATAGAGTTGTCCCTGTAGATGATAAGAATAGAGGTATTACCCGTTTTTTTGCCAAATATTTTAAGCAAACTTCCTTTTGCCGTACTCTCCAAAAGAGAAACGTTAATATTTTCTCTATTACCGACTATGAGTTTTTTGATCTTTTTTTGCAAGGGTAGGACCTGGTACTCATTGTTAAAGACAAGGATATCATTTGCAAAAAGATGCAGACAAATTCCCAACAGTAGTAGTATTTTTTTCATTTTTTCCCCTTTTTATTGGCAGGTGCCGGTGATTGATATGTTTTGATCATGGTACGAATAGGTTTGCATTTGTGTGCTTAAGGTTTTGTTTTTAAAATAGGGACCGTTATGGGTATATTTTATTGTGACAATGACCTGTCCTCTCAGCGTTGCATCTGCCGGAGCGGAAAAGCTTATGGTTGTTCCTTTTGGACACAGTCTGCTTCCTACTTCTGTATTGAGTGTTGCATTGAGAGTATTGCTTCTGAGATCCTTTTCACTGTCAAGCACAGTAGAGGTCTGATTGGCTATGAGTTTGAGTTTGTAATCCTCTTGCATCACACTCCAGTAGTCTATCATCAGTGTTATGATAAAGGCTAAAGTCGGCAGAACAACAAGCAGCATCGCCATAATTTGACCCATACCGAAGGCATTGCGAAAATTATGTTTAGTTTTCATAAGATATTTTCACTCTTTGTACATGTTTTTTTCTCTGTTTTTTAAACACTTTTCTGTCTACGAGGAGCAACTCTTTTTGTTTTTGCAGTTTGGTGTTGATCTCCTTGGGTGTTTTTATCATCCATAACTGCCCTCCGTAGTTGTGAAGGTTATAGACTCGCTTGCTGTTGAGTGCCTGTGTTTTGTAGTAATATGCCAAAAAGTTTTTAATCTCTTTTGGTACCATTTGCAATATAACACTGTCTGCTTTGACAGCCATTTGCTTTTCATTGTAGCTCAGAAGTTTTGTCTGTCTGTTTCCGTTGGTGACAAAGCTGTCTATCTTTACATGTAAAGCGACATATTTTGTGTAAAAGAGATCCGGAGTTTTTTTGTTTGTAGAAGGAATGGCACAGGCTATATCTACAAAATCTCCCGAACGCAGAGATGTGTCCTGATTTCTAAAAAGAGAGAGTGCAACTGAGAGTGTGTCTTTGGTGACCTGCTGTGGTGCTTCTGTCTTTTGAGGCTGTGCCTGTTTTTCTTTTTTCTTTTGCTTTGTTGCTTCTGCTTTCTGCTTGGTTTTTGGTGGTATCGCAACAATCTTTTCAGGACGAACAGGCTCACCTTTGTAAATATCGACATTGGCATACCGGCCTATAATCTCCACGTCTGTCAAAGGATTAAAAGTGATATAGTTTTTGGAAAGAGTGGCTTTTTTGAGAGAGTCTGCATTGAGGACATCCCCTTTGTGTATCTTTTTTGCCGCAACATAAACTTCAACTTTTGTTCCTTTGTCTTCTTTCATTTTTTCCTGTTTCAGGTATAAAAGCAGTGCTACTGATGAGCTAAAAAGCACCAATCCGACCATGATTCCCATGATTATTCTTGTTTTTCTATTTTTCATATTACTCCCTTTTAAAATCCCGGCATTAAGGCATCTGCTGCCATTGGAAATGCTATCATTGCGATAACTGCCGGTAAGATGAACAAAAACATTACAAATGTAATGCCTATATTCATTGTTGCCGCTTTTTTCTCTATGTTGAGCATCTCCATGGATTTAAGCTCCTGTGCCTGATTTTCAAATATTGATTTCACACCGATTCCTGTCTCCTCAGAGAGGCGCATAAAACCGACAATGGTTGCTATGGCATCACTGCCCGTACGGTTGACGAGATTTGTAAACGCTATATCACTAGAGTAGGTTATAAACTCGTTTTTAAACTTTTTTGATTCAGCCAAAAGGTCCGGACCCAAAACACTTTCTCCTTCTGTGGTGACTTTGTCTATGGCATTGTTAAGACCGCCGCCGCCTTCAAGAATGATGATGAGCAGATCTATAAAAACAGGCAAATCATTTTCTATTCTTTTGATTCTTGCTTTGATTTGTTCTTCAAGGTAGAGGTAAGGCATAAAAAATGCGATACTCAGCCCTCCTGCAACCAAGAAAAACTTGTTTAAAAAACTGAAATCTATAAAGAATAGTAAAGAAATCAAAGAGGCACCTGCTAAAACACTGGCAAAGACAATTTCGTTAAACTGCTTTTTCTTGAGTCCTGCTCTTTGCAGTTTGAGCTTGAATTGTGCTTTTTTTGCACTGAAATTATCATTCAGAATGATGTCATCTTCTGTGGCAAAAACAGCGGATAAAAATGTGTTGTGTTTATAGCGTTCATACACATACAAAGTGAGATACCAAAAAAGAACAACAATCGAAATTACTAAAAGGGCAGTGGCAAATATTTCCATCATTTATTTACCTTTGTCAGCATTTTGTTAATCATAATTCCGGTAAATACCCAAAGAGCAATGCCTAAAAGCTGAAATCTTCCATATTCGGACTCCATAAAGTAGTGGTGCAGTTTTCCGTCAAAATTTCCGTTGAGTGAAAAATACAAAAAGATGGTAATGAGAACAACAACATAGGAACCCACACTGCCTTCTCTTGTAACAACATCTACTTTCTCCTGCATCTTTTCTCTGTATGTAATTGTTTTTTCAACTTTTTCCAGAGTATTTGAAAACTGTCCGCCGCTTTCTCTTCCTATTTTGATAGCAAGTGCAAAGATACGAAGCTCTTTGGAATGTACAAACTGGTATAAATTCGTAAAGGCCTCCATCTCTCCGATAGTGTTTTTTTCCTGAAAGAATTTTGCAAAAATATCACGAAAAAGTTTTGAGCCGGATACAGCAACAGACTTGCTGAGCGCCTGCTCAAATCCTATGCCGTTTTTCATCATTTTTACAAGCACAGAAATAGCCACAGCCAGGGCTTTATTAAATCTTTTTTTCCTGCTGCTTATAATTGTCTGTACAATCATGTAAAATATAAAAGCACCAAAAGGAATTCCTATCACATAACCACTCCAATGACGTAAAAAAAGTGCAAAAAGAGAACCTGCAAAGAGACAAAATACAATAAATATCAGCACAAATATATAGGGAGAAAAGCTGAATCCTGTTTGCAGCATCAGTGCGGTTATTTTGTTTTTGAATGTATTCCTGCTCTCTTGATCCTTCTCTTGCAAAATATCTTCTTCATCAGCATCTACAAGGGATATGACATGTTTAATGTAGTTGATGTGTTTTGTACGTCGGTATTCTACAAAAAGAATATAACCCAGAGCAGTGGCACTGAAAGTGATAACAAAAATAAGTAGTATGTCTATGTGTAAAGGAGTCATTATTTTAAGTTCGGCCATCTTTCTAATATGCTTTTTCCTGAGATATACGAAGCTTGAATAATCTCTGACATATAATTCTGTTTCCATCCGCACATTCTTTTGGGATGAAAGGCATTAATCTCATCTGTGAGCATCTCTTTGCTTACCACATAGTCGTTGTCAAATATACGTGATTCCATAGTCACACCGTTTTGCATCATTTTGGAAATAGCTCGTGAAGAGCCTGAAACCGCTTTGAAGTTTCCGCTTGAATCCATCGGATTGTCACTGTTTTCATTACGCTGAAATTCAAACAGATCCAGCATGGAAACGACACCGTTTTCTTCTATGCGTTTTTCCGGCTCAGATATTTTTACAATCCGTCTTGTTCCGTCGGGAAAACGGACAATTTGTATGATTAAGTCAACCGCAGAGATAATCTGCGAACGCACAAAGGTCATATTTGCCGTCGGACGGGCTTCTAAAAACATGTTTTCAATACGCACAATTGCCTCTTTGGTGTCATCTGCATGAATGGTTGTCATGGAACCGGGATGTCCCGTATTCATAGCATTGAGCATGGTGACAATCTCGGGACCTCTACACTCCCCGACGATGATACGCCTTGGACTTGAACGCAAAGCCGTACGTAACAGGCTCTCTATGGTTATGGCACCGGCACCCTCTTCGTTTGGCGGACGCGCCTCAAAAGAACGGATGGCATGGCAGGGCATTTGCGGTTTCATCTCTTTTGTATCTTCTATGGTAAGGAGTTGATCGCCTTCGTCAATAAATCTGGTTATAGCATTTAAAAAAGTTGTTTTTCCGCTTGAAGTACCGCCGGAGACGACAATATTGAGTTTTCCTTTGACTGCTTTTATGAGGAAATAGGCCATTTTTAAATTTATCATATTTGAGTCTATAAGTGTTTCAAAAAGCAGAGGAATTTCGCGAAATTTTCTCACAGTTACATAGGAGCCGGGATTCCCGTCACTGTCAAGGTTTGCAGAAACAGGAGGAATCTGTATCTCTATACGGGAACCGTCCGGCAGTTTTGCCGAGGCAATAGGATGTGATTCGTCTATTTTTCTGTTGGAGACCATCAGCATTCTGTTGATAAAACGGCGGAGGTCTTCTTCGCTTCTGAATTTGAAAGGCGTTGCTATGGTCTGTCCGTTGTAAATGACATCAATGTAGTCTTTGGTATTGACCAAAATATCATTGAGCCCCTGTCCGGCAAGACGCATCACTGTTGAGATGGGACCGTAATAGAGCAGATTGTCTATGATGAAGTCGGCTATCTCTGTTTTAAGTGCAGGCTTTGGCAGTGTAAAATCAGATATGTGTTTGGTAACCACCTCACGTATCATTTTTTCTGTGAGTTGCCCGTTAATATTGAGTTTTTCTACAAAAGCATCATAAATAGAGCAGGCAAGTTGAAAATACTCCTCATTTCTGTAGATAAGAGGAAAACAAAATTCAGTACAGAGGTTTTCCTCAATATGGACAGAGGAGGTGTTGCTTTTTACTTCTGTTTTTTCTTTTGTATTGCTGTAGCGTTCTTTGATTTTTTCTTTTAAAGCCATTGTTTTACTCTGCTCCAGAAAGATTCTCTGTTTTTGTGTGCATTTTCATACAGGGCACCGTCATGAATAAAAAAATGTTCTCCAAACTCTTTGAGTTTGAGCATAAAAGGAGCATCGGGATATTCATCGCATACAAGTTGTGCCTCATTCCAGCACTCTCGCAGATGCAAAGCATCATTTGGCAGAGCAAAGCCTATTTCAAAGTTATGCTTTAAGCCTTTTGAGAGTATTTTCCTCGCTTCTTCATGTGTAACACTTCCGTAAGAGTCTGAACGGTTGGCAATGATATGTGTTTTGGAATACCAGCCGCTTTTGTCTATAATGTCGATATAGGTTTTCAAAATAGACATTGAGGGAATGGAAAATTCTGTAATGACAAAAATATTGTCGGCGATTTCCTGTATATCCACCTCTAAATCCACATCTTCAAAAACACCTACATCTATAATGATAAAATCAAATTTTTCTTTGATAAACATGATGAAATTTAAAAACATCTGTATATTTTCAGGCTTCTCCAACTCTTCTCTGTCAGTATGTTTTTGCATACCCGGTACAAAGTAAAGGTTGTCATTTAATTTTTCCAGACCGTTTTCAAAGAGTTCCTGCATATCAAGATTCTGCACATTTGAGATGTCTACAATGGTTTTTTTGGGCTGCGGGTAATTAAAAAAGAGGTTTGAGACCGCTTTTGTATAGGCAAAATCCAAAAAAAGAACATTTTTTTCCGGATGGTCCTGTGCCAGTGTTTTTGCAAGGTTCATGGCAATGGTTGTTGTCCCGACCCCACCGTTTATGCCGGTAAAAACAGAAATATTACTGTTGCCGCGTCGCGCTTTTATAATGCTTTGCGACTTTATGATGAGATTTGTGATGAGCCCTGAGTCGGCTTCTTCTTCGCTGAGGTAGACATCAACACCGATTTTTCCTGCAAGCAGAGAAAATTTTGTATCATTTTTACCGACAACTATCATATAGATATTATTGTTAAAGTGGATATCAGAGATTTTTTCTATATCTTCGAGGTTTTCTACACGATAGAGCAGTACCACATCACGGTTTTTGCTTGCTGCATAAAAGCTGATAAAGTCATTGATGGAGTTAAAGTTTTTGACATCTGTAAACTCGTCTTTTAAATCGTTGTAGCACTCTTTGTCTATTTTTGATACATAGGCGATTATCATTAATGCATTCCTCCGTTTTGACTGTTACTCTGATCATTCCTGTTCTGACGTTCTCGTGAGACTTTAATGATTTCAAACTCTGTTGTTGTTCCAGGAGTTGTTGCGTTAATATCTTCAATATCTATCTTTTTAAGGTGGAGAATAAGACCTTTGTGTACTTTTTCTTTGTATTCGACAACGCTCCAATCATCATCTCGTAATACTTTGTCAACCTGTGCGTCATATTCTTTTGTTGATTGTTTTCCATACAGGACAAAGCTGACAATATTCCCAACGCTATCAAAGAACCGTCCAAACAGACCTTTCTTTTGTCTGCCTTGATTTCTTTTACACCAGTTTAACCAATCTTCTGTTGAAAGATTAACAATATCATGTGTAGTTTTAGGAAACCAATACCAATTACTTTCTGTTGTTACATTTAACAAATCATATTGAGTTGAATCAGTAGCCCAACCAAAGAGGCCTGAATTCATGTCAAATTCTGTATTTGTCACAACACCTTCTGTAAAAGTTTTACTATCCCATCCAATCGGAAAAAAGAAAAAGTTTTTTGTTTGCTTTACTTTACAGGATTGCACCTCTGTACCATAGACACTTTCAATACCTAAAAGTTTAAAATATTCAAAGCCTTTTACTATGCCGTTTTGTACCTGCATAAAAGTTAAAGGCATATGATTTGTAAAATCAAAGTTGACACTGACAGTTTCTGTGAGTGTTTTTGAATTTTCTCCAAAGAAAAAGCGAAACATGGACTTTGCCATGAATATCATCGGTTTAAAAACCTCGCTAAGAACAGGGAATCTTCCTGTGTTTTGATCAATTTTAGGCTGTACATAATTGGTATTGTCAAGTTTGCTTGCAAGTGTCAGAAGGGTTGTTTCTGTGTCTTCTAAAACAGAGTCTGACTGTATGCTTGATTTGTTAGAGTTTTCACCCAGTAAACTGGCGCCGTTTCCAAAAAAAGGCATCCACTGGCTCATACCAAAGAAATTTTGAAACTTACATGTAAGGCTGTCTGGATTAAAAGTGAAAAAGATGCCGTCGCATCCTGTCGTGTCATTTATCATCAGGGCATTATAATCAAGCAGTGAAGGCTGTTTCGTAGCAGAAGCCTGATTGATGCTGTTTGTATCTATGGCAGATTCTTTTTTTATACGGTACTCTTGCTGCAGACCAAAAACAATATTTGCCATATATCTGTTTCTTGCTTCAACGGTATTTTGTGTCAAAGCAGAAACAACAGTCGTGTCATTCTGTGGAGAAAAATAGGTCTTTATCAGTTGTATCATATAACCAAAAAAAGTTTTTGGTTTTTCATTGTTATAATCATCTGTGCCGTCATCTTGATAATATTTGCCGTCTCGAAATACATCCAAAGCATAAAAAGCATCATCATGGTTAGCATCATAATTTTGTGCGGAATCAAAAGGAATTCTGTATTCCCCTGCAGGCAAAACTTGTCCCATGGCATCTTTTTTTAGTTCAGGATTAGCTAAAGTTCCATCATTAATCAAAAACGGTTTTTGTCCTGAACAGCCTTCTTCCGGCAATCCGCCGTCTTTACATGTAAAGACATTTTCTATAGTCAGTTTGACATTGGCGGCAGTTGCAATGTTTGTAAAATTGGACTGGTCCTGTGCGGCATCTGAAAATTTTCCCCAAAAATTGTTGATTTTAAAATTTTGCGTATTGATTTTGACATTCTGGTACATAATTTTGTCACCATAGTCATTTTGTATGTCCTCTGCTTCATACGGTGTCTGCAACGTTACATTTGTTGTTGTCTTTGCCGAGAGTACCAGCGTCAGTACAAACAGACTTAAAAGTATGATTTTTTTCATTTTTTCCCCTTGTTTAGTTTTCATCTATGTTGTTTAACACCATAATATTATGAATGTATTGACTCACTTTTTCATTTAACTGCGCATCAGTGAGACTTCTGTTTGCGTCATAAAGCTCCTGCTTCTTTTGACAGGCTGCAATGATGAGACGCTCCTGCGTATGCTGCAGATTTTCCAACTGGTTGACTTTGTGCAGGTTGTCACTCTCCCCGCCCATAAACCAGATAAACCAAAACAGCAGCATAATTGCCAGGAACAATGGTACTAGTGCTGCAGAACCTCTTCTCATAATTTTCCTATTGTATAACTCAGTATTGCGGCAATGCTCATAGCCGGAGCAAAACCATAGCTTTTCTTTTTCAGAGCAGCTAAAATCACGAGATGTATCAGCCCTGAAAATATGATAAAATACCCGACCTGGGGCAAACCTACAAAAAGGGCACAAAAGGCACCAAATCGCAAATCACCGCCGCCAAAAGCCATATTTAAAATAACAGGGATGATAAATATGACAAGTACAATCAAGACCGCATATAAATCATATACAGACAAGTCTGCATCCCACCATTTTAAAATAACCAATACTGCAAATGCCGGAAGTATAATTCTGTCCGGAATAACTCTTTTTTTACTGTCAATATAAGAGAGAACAGAAGCAATAATTATAAAATAAACAAATATAATCATCACATTCCCTACACTCTTTTTTGATATTTTTGTGATATTTGAGCTATTGTATGGAAGAGAAGCTTAAATTAATTTGAAGTATGTGAAAAACAATGAAATTTAGTACAAAATAAGAAAAAATAATGATAATTGTTACTTTTCGAAGTAGTTTTTGTTTTTTAATATATAAGTTCAGGTTATGATTTTGATTTTAGAGTTCACTTGCAAATCTGAGTGCATCCATACCGTACTTTTCACGCAGTTTTTGTGTTTTACATGTAAGTGTATGCATTTTTCTTTCTTCTTCAAAGCCTAAAAGAGAGAGCTCTTTTTTTGAATCTCTCGTAAAGCTTGAACAGTTGATACTCAAACGAATGACACAAAGGCGCTTGTGAATGTCAGCCGCATGAAAAAGAGAAACACACAGGGCATCAAACTTTTTTTCGGTAAATATTTCTGCCAGAGAGATGTTTTTGTGAGATTTTTGATGCATTTCATAGGCAATACCCAAATGAAAAACAGTGGGAATTACCTGAAGCTTTATAATGGCAAAGCTGAGATGTCTGGCAAGAATGTGTACCCGTCTCAGCAGTTCTGCTCTGTCGTAAAGCGGATCAAAAGTTCTGGATATTCCGATGGATTTTCTTTGATGGGTTGTTTTAATCTGCGCATCACTTTCTCCGTTGACACGTTTATAGAGCTCTTTTGCATAGGGTCCCCATGACTCCAGAGTGCCCCGTCTTTTTCGCAGTTCTCCGAGTGTTTTGATTTGTGCACTGTGCAGTTTGTTTTTCATACTTTTGCCTATGCCTGCGAAATCTTCTACCTTGATGGGATTGACAAATCTATCAAATTCGTATTTTGTAATCGTTTTGCATCCAAAAGGCTTGGCATAGCTTGTTGCGAGTTTCGCGATGTAGCGTGTGGATGCGGCACCGATGGAGACCGGCAGATGCAACTCTTTTTTTATCTCATGTCTCAGACCGTCTATAAATTCGGGAATCTCCTCATCTTTGACCCATCCGCTTACATCTCCGTAAAATTCGTCAATAGACGCCTGCTCAACCAGCGGAATTTTGCGTGCAAGAAAGTCATGGAGTCTGTGAGAAAGCTCCTGATACAAAGACATATTGGGTGCTTTGATAATGAGTTGCGGGCAGAGTTGCAATGCCTCACGAATACTCATGGCGGTTTTGATGCCATAGGCACGGGCTTCATAACTCGAAGTTGTGAGAATACCGCGGATACGTCCGTCTTCGTCCTGAAAACTTTTTAGGTCATCCCCGTTTTCATAGGCTTTATAAAAAGTCGGTACAAAGGAACCGGAATTTTCAAAATTGATTCTCTGGTTCTTTGCGTCTTTGGTAAATATTTTTGTATCGCTTCTTCCGCCGATGGCAACAGGTTTGTGTGCCAAAGAAGGCTCAACTATACGAGTTGCACTGACAAAAAAGCAGTCGATGTCAATATGGATTTTCATAATTTAACAGTAGCAGAGAAAAAAGAAATTTTTTAGAAGTATTGCAAATTGCCAAAAATATATTATAATTTCGTCAAATTATTTTTAGAAGTGCTCTTCACTGCTATTATGGTCATAAAATTAATGCTTTCTCGGAACCGGTACTTCAGTGCCGGCTGTTGCAATACTCTTGCCACTCTCAGCCCGGACTGAAGTCCGCGTTCCAAAAAAAATGCTTAACTTAATGGCAGTGGAGGTGCCCTTAATAAGGAAAGCAGATATGGCACAGGTACCGGAAGATATAGGCTGTGAAAACAAGGAATGCATTGCAAAAGACGAGTGTAAAAGACAGGTCATTGCAAAAAACGGCACAGCACGTGAGATTAAAGAGTTTGGTGGAACAGCAGCAAAAAAATGCGGAAAATTTCTTCAAAAATAGATGAAATATTTTTTAATACTTCTTCTTGTCCTGTTTTCTGCCTGCAGCATAAAAAACTATCAGCATACTAGTGCAAAAATAGTAACAATCAAATCACCGAAACTGAAGTTTTCAGATATTGGGTATCTGCGACATACTGAAGATGCCATCGAATTAGAACTTTTTGTAGCAGGACATGTGTACAAACGTATTCATATTAATCATTTGATTTGTGTGGACGAGGGATGTATGAGTAAAAACAGTTTTAATGCAGAGTATCTCTCCTGGGCATATCCCTCTTCTTTACTGCAAAATATTCTTTTGGGCAGGGCAATATACAATGGTAAAAACAGCTTAAAAAAAGATAACGGATTTATACAAAATATAAAAACTTCAGATGTAGATATAAAATACAGGGTAAACTCTCAGGAAATTTATTTTAAAGACAAAAAAAATCATATACTTATTAAAATTAAGGAACTCAACAGATGACAGGTCAAAAATATGTAGGTGCACATGTAAGCGCAAGCGGAGGTGTTTATAATGCTCCAAAAAATGCGCAGGAGATTGGAGCAAAAGCATTTGCTCTTTTTACAAAAAATCAGAGACAGTGGGTTGCAAAATCTTTAGATGAAGAGACGATACAAAAATTTAAAACTGCTTTGCAAGAGAGTGGAATTTTACCAAAACATATATTGCCGCATGACAGTTATCTGATAAATCTGGGGCATCCAGAAGTTGAAAAACTTGAAAAATCAAGAGCAGCTTTTATAGATGAACTGCAACGGTGTGATGCTTTGGGTCTTGACAAACTTAACTTTCATCCCGGCAGTCATCTGACAAAACTGACAAAGAAACAAAAAGAGGATGCGGATTTGCTGCAGACCATAGAAAACAAATGTCTTGACGTTATTGCCGAGTCGATTAATCTTGCACTCGATAAAACGAAAAATGTCAAAGCAGTTATAGAAAATACAGCAGGGCAGGGGAGTAATCTTGGTTACAAATTTGAACATCTGGCATATATCATAGATAAGGTAGAAGACAAATCAAGAATCGGTGTCTGCATAGACACCTGTCATATGTTTACGGCAGGGTATGACATTCGTACGCGAGAGGCCTATGATAAAACCTGGGATGCGTTTGGCGAGATTGTCGGCTTTGAGTATTTGAGTGGTATGCATTTGAATGATTCAAAACCGCCTTTGGGAAGCAGAGTGGACAGACACCACTCTCTGGGAAAAGGAGAAATAGGACTGGATGCGTTTCGTTTTATAATGAATGATGAACGTATGAATGATATTCCGTTGATACTTGAGACAATAGATGAGACGATATGGGCTGAGGAGATAAAGCTTTTGTATTCGTTTTGTGAGTAGTCGGCACTGAAGTACCGATTCCGGATTCAATAATATACTTTATAGATTTTTGAGGAAAAATAAGATAGTATTGTCGGTATAAAAATACAAAAAAAGAGAAAAATATGAAAAAAACAGCGTTCCTGTCACTCGTGACAGCTTCAATCCTTATGGCGGGCGGATATAAAATCCCTGAAACTTCTACAAACTCTGTAGCTCTTGGCGGAGCAAATGTTGCGCATACAAAAAATGCGGATGCAGCATATGACAATCCGGCAAATATGATTTTTATGGAGGATGCCCAGCATATTGAGGCAGATTTGATGTATGTGGGACTGAGTTCTACAAACTTCAAAGGGACCTATGCCAAAACTTTGACAGGAGCCGAAGAGTTAAATTCTGAAAAACAGACTTTTATTCTTCCTTCGCTTCATTATGTCTCTCCAAAGCTCGGTGAAAACGGTGTGCGTGTCGGTTTAAGCATCACTGTGCCTGCCGGACTGAGCAGACAGTGGGAAGAGGGTTCTGCCAAACTTGTTTCTCAGGAGTTTACATTAAAGATTGTAGAAGTGAGCCCGAGTGTTGCATATAAAATCACAGATACCCTGGCCTTTGCATTTGGTTTTAGAGCGGTGCATACAAACGGGGTTGTAAAAAGCAGTGAAAGCGCAATTGTCAATGCATCTCCTTTGGCAACATCCTATATCAGCCGTGATCTTGAAGGAAGCTCTTTGGATTTCGGGTACAATCTTGCCCTGGCATACCACCCGACAAAAGCACTGGAGTTGGCTGCCACATACCGCTCGAATGTAAATTTGACGGTAGAAGGAAGTGCTGTGCTTTCATCAACTGCTGCATTGGGAGGTGCCATTCCCGCAGGTTCATATAGCGGTGAGGCAAGTGTGAGTATTCCTTTGCCTGCAACATTGATGCTTGCCGGAGCCTATACATTTGAAAAGACAAAAACAACAGTAGAACTTGTTTATGAAAAGACATATTGGTCCGCCTATAAATCTCTTGATTTTGAGTATGACGGATCCCTGACAAACCCGGTTTTGATTGCTGCTTTTGATAACCCGAAACCTAAAAACTGGAAAGATACAAATACATTTCGTTTGGGGATTACGCAAGAATTGGACAGGGTGACTTTACGGGCAGGTGCGATTTATGACAATACCCCAACGCCGGAGTCTACACTCAATTTTGAGTCACCGGGAAGCAATGCATACTCTTTCTCATTTGGCGGACGTTATCAAATAGATGATAAAATAGATGTAGGATTATCGGCATTATACTCCATAAAAAAAGACAGAACGGTGACTACACCTACGAATATAAATGGACTAGACGGTACATTCAGTAACTCTAGAGCGCTCCTTGTGTCAGCCGGTTTAGGGTATAAATTTTAAGGAAATAATTGAAAACATTAGTTAACTTTTTAAACGAAAAAGAGATTGAAAAATCGGAGATATTCATCCATCTGAAATGCAGTATCAATGAAGCGAAGATACTGCAGTATATCGCACACAGATATATGAAAGGGCAGGATGATGTTTTGGTGCTTGATTTACTGCAGGATTTATACGAGAGTGAAAATTATGCACACCTGGAGCATTTGAGAGAACTCAAAAGTCTTCTTGAACTTGGTTGGCTGCATCAGCAAAGCTTTACCCCTGTAAAAATAGCAGATGTAACCCCCCTTGAACTTTTAAACACTGCCGTAGGGCTTACTCCTGCTTTTTTAAAACTTTTACAAGACGGAACCCTGGATTTGGATTTGCCTGAAGTGAAGCCCTATTCTGACCATCTTGAGTATCTGCAGGATCAGTTTTTTCGAATCGAACTCTATCAGAAGATGAGTGTGATACGTCAAAATGTGCATGAGCACTCTCTGGGGATAGATAGACTGCAAAACAAACTCACACTGCTTGAAAAGCGTATAGAAGAACGGGTCAAACAGAGTTCTGAGAATCTTGTTTTGGACAAATTTTTTAAACAGAAGAAAATGAGCAACTATGAGCAGGTGATTTTTATTGCACTGCTTCGCGAAGAATACGGATCGACTGACTCCTCACTGCGGGAAATGAATACGCTGATAGATTTGATTTCGCTTGATGAGTATGAGCGTATTAAAAATCGTTCTTTACTCGAAGAGGGATCAAATCTTCTCAAAAACGGAATTATTGATTATGAAGAGATGCTGAACCCTTTTGGCGGAATCAGTCGTTCTTTTTATATAGTAGACGATGTTTTGCAAAGAATTATTCATCCGCAGAAAACAAAAAAAGTAACACGCTTAAAACTGAATGCTTTAGTAGAAGAACAGGATATTTTTGAACTGGTAGAGCCGGACACATCTTTGGATGATGTGGTACTGAATGTAAAAACAAAAGAGACGCTTGAAAACCTGATGAAACAGGTGGACAAAGAGGTTGTGAGTCGCCTTGTAAAATGGGGTATCAAAGACAAAAAAAGCGGTATAGATGCCAGAATAATTTTTTACGGACCGGCAGGAACGGGAAAAACCATGACAGCATACTCCCTGGCAAAATCATTAAAGCGTCAGGTACTGGCATTTGACTGTTCAAAAATACTCTCCATGTATGTTGGAGAGAGTGAAAAAAATGTCCGTAAAATCTTTGATACTTTTTATGAACTCAGCGAAAAAACAAAGACAGAACCGATACTGTTACTCAATGAAGCAGACCAGTTTCTGGGTGCAAGAAGCAGCGGCAATATCACAGGTTCAGATCAAATGCATAATCAGATGCAAAATATCTTTTTGGAACAGATTGAGAACTTCAGAGGAATGCTCATAGCAACGACAAACCTGCTTGAAAATATCGATAAAGCATTTTCCAGAAGATTTAACTATAAAATCGAGTTTAAAAAACCGGACAAAGAACAACGGGTACAACTTTGGAAAAAAATGTTGCCAAAAGAAGCACCTTATGAGGAAAACTTCAATGTAGCAGCGCTTGCGGAATATTCTCTCACAGGAGGACAAATCAGTCTCATAATCAAAAACACAGCCTATAAAGTCGCTGTACGCGAGAACCCGCTCTTTACGCTTGATGACTTTATTGATGAAATCAAGCGTGAAAAAGATGCGAATTTCGACAGTGAGAAATCTATGGGATTTTTAAACAAATAATTTTAAAGCTTCTTTTAAACTAACAAAATCTTTACTCGTATCAGTGTTGCGATAAGTGACATTTGGTATGAGTTATCTTCCACAAAACTTTTTTTTAATATTCATTTTGCTATAGTGCAGTAACTGTTTTTTCTAGTAACAAATGAAAATAGGTTTGCAACAAAAACTGTTTTTCATCGTTAGAAAACAAATATAAAAACCAGTTATATTTTTAATAAATATGACTTTTAAAATAAAAGGTAGGTTATATGGAGCATATAGTGACTTCAAATCCGTATTTTGGGGTATTTGTACTTTTTGTTATAACATTTGGTGCGTTTATTACAACGACTGTCGTCGCCCGATTGGCGAGTCGTGCATTGGCACGTAAAGACAGTGAAAAAATCAAACTTTCAGTGTATGAATGTGGACCTGAAATTACTAAGCAGCCAAACAGGGTATCACCGCAGTTTTATCTGTTTGCATTGCTTTTTCTGCTTTTTGATGTGGAAATAGTATTTATGTTTCCTTGGGCAGTAGATTTTAAAGTGCTTGGTTGGTTCGGTTTTGCTGAAATGATAATGTTTATATTGTTATTGGCAATAGGTTTTGTATATGCATGGAAAAAAGGAGCGCTGGAATGGCACAACATAAAGTAAATTATACACAGGACGGTGGTTTACCGATAGCACTGACAAGTGTGGATAAAATTGTAAACTGGGGACGTTCCAATTCTCTTTGGGCATTAACATACGGTCTTGCATGTTGCGGTATTGAAATGATGGCATCAGGTGCTTCACGATTTGACTTTGACCGTTACGGAACAATTTTCCGTGCAAGTCCCCGTCAGGCGGATGTTATGATAGTTGCCGGTACACTTACCAAAAAGCATGCAGAGTTCATCAAACGTCTGTATGACCAGATGACAGAGCCGAGATGGGTTATTTCTATGGGTTCATGTGCAAATACAGGCGGAATGTTCAATACCTATGCGACAGTACAGGGATGTGACAGAATTATTCCGGTTGATCTGTATCTTCCGGGTTGTGCGCCGCGTCCTGAAACACTGCAGTACGGCGTGATGTTGTTACAAAAGAAAATTCGTGCGAACAAAGCAGGAAATGCACAAAAAGCTAAAAGGTTAATGTAATTATGAGAGCGTATAAACCTAAAGACAATGTACAGGCAAAAGCCTACTATACAGACAGATTTTATGTGGCACCACAGGTACCAAAAACAGCGGTAGAAGAAGATGAGGTTTTTGCTGCAGACTTAGAGGCTATTAAAGCAAATTTTGAAGTCAAAGAGGCCTATATTCAAGTGGAACAAATGGTTATATACATCAATGCGCATGATATTTACGGTGTGCTTGAATTGATGCGCGATGAGTTGGCATATACGCAGCTTTCAGAAATGTCTGCCATTGACTGGCTGGCAAAAGATGATACATTTGAGATTTTTTATCAGATGCTTTCCATGACAAAGCGTAAGCGTATCCGTGTGAAATATTTCATTAAAAACGGAGAGGCTGTTGACAGTGTTGAAAAGCTTTTCAGAAGTGCTGACTGGAGTGAACGTGAAATGTTTGATATGTTTGGCATCGAAGCGAACAACCATCCGTTTATGAAAAGAATTTTAATGCCGTATGACTGGGAAGGACATCCGTTGCTGAAAACCTATCCTCTTGAAGGGGATGAATTTGCAGCATGGTATGAAGTAGATAAAATCTATGGAAAAGAAGCGCGTGACATCATAGGACCTGAACTTCGTGATACTGCAAGAGTGGACAGATATGATTCTGAGCGTTTTGCGCGTCTTGGGCATGAAGTTCCAAAGGGTACAAAAATTACCGGTGACGAACCGGCAGTGACGCATTCGTATCAGGAAGAAGGCGGCGTTTTCCTCATCAAAAAACTTGATAAAGAGTCATCAGTAGTTATTGATGATCCGCAAAGATAAGGTGGTATAAAATATGGCACAGGTAAAAAACAGATTAACACCGTTTTTTGAAAATATAACATTTGACAGAGATGACAATGAACTGATATTAAACTTCGGTCCACAGCATCCGTCTGCTCACGGGCAGTTGCGTTTAATGCTGCATCTGCAACAGGAACAGATTGTAAAAGCACATCCTGATATCGGGTATTTGCACCGTGGTATGGAGAAGATGGCTGAAAACATGATTTATAACGAGTTTATGCCGACAACAGACCGTATGGACTATATTGCATCATCTTCAAACAACTACGGCTTTGCTCTGGCTGTTGAAAAACTCATCGGGCTTGAAGTGCCTCGCCGTGCAAAAGTCATTCGTATGCTTCTTTTGGAAATCAACCGTTTAATGTCTCACCTTTTTTGGTTGGCAACGACGGCACTTGACATCGGAGCTATGACGGTTTTTCTTTTTGCTTTCCGTGAAAGAGAATACCTGATGGATATTATCGAAGGCTATTGTGGTGCACGTTTGACACATGCGGCAATTCGTATAGGTGGAGTCCCTCTTGATCTGCAGGATGGATTTTTGCACCAGTTGAGAGTATTTTTAAACAAACTGCCGCAGAATATTAAAGACTATGAAGACCTTTTGGACTCTAACCGTATTTGGCTGATGAGAATGGAAGAGGTGGGAGTGATTTCTACAGAGATGGCACTTTCATGGGGCTGTACAGGTCCAATGCTCAGAGCTTCCGGTGTTGCATGGGACATTCGTAAAGAAGAGCCGTATGAACTCTATGATGAAGTGGAGTTTGATGTTCCTTTTTCAGACAAAGGTGATAACTTTGCCCGTTACCGTATCTATATGGAAGAGATGAGACAAAGTGCAAAGATTCTGTACCAATGTATAGAAATGTATGAAAAATGTGAAAAAGACGGACAGACTGACTTGATGGCACATGCTCCGAAGTATATTTCCGCACCGAAAATTGACATCATGACACAAAACTACTCTTTGATGCAGCACTTTGTGCTTGTAACACAGGGGATGAGACCACCGGTTGGAGAAGTCTACGTACCGACGGAGTCACCGAAAGGGGAGCTTGGATTCTACATCAATTCCCAAGGTGGTCCTTATCCGTACAGACTAAAACTCCGTGCGCCGTCATTTTGGCACACCGGAATTTTAACCGACTTGTTACCGGGTCATTACATTCCAGATGTTGTTTCTATAATTGGGACAACAAATATTGTATTTGGTGAGGTTGACAGATAATGAAAAGATATGATTTAAGACACTTAAAAGATAATTTTGAACCTCGTATGAAAGAGATTTTGCAAGAGAAACACAAGCCTACCGAGACTTTGATTTTTCTTTTTGAAATAGGAGATTTTTCTCCAATTCAAAGAAGTGCTGATTTGGTAAAAGAGTGTGGGTATGAACTGTATAACTCATTAAAATTTAACGAAGTCGACTGGACTATCGTAGTGAAAAAATAGGGATTGAATGTGAGCAAAGTATATTTTTCTACTTGGAATGGTGAGCTTGTTAATAATATTGGCAAACCCCAAGAAGAGTGGGAGGAATCAGCTTATAATTTACCGGCACAATATGATGATCACCGTGATTCAAAAGCTTTTATCGGCTGGGATGGTGTTTCGTTGTTTCATGAGGATGTAGATGTTATCCGTCTTGCGATGGAATATGCTGCACAGTATCAAGTCTATTCGGAAGCATGCGGAAGATGTGCTCCTGGAAGATGGGGTGGCCGTATTTTATATGACCAGCTTGATAAAATTGCTCGTGGTGAAGGTGAATTGGCTGATTTAGACCACTTAAAAGAGATCGGTAAAAGTATGCAGATAACTTCTAAGTGTGAGATTGGAAAAACAGTTCCAAATCCTATACTTGATTTGATGAATCATTTTGAAGATACATTCCTGGAGTGTATTAACGAAAAGAAAAAGTCAAAACATTATGATGAAAAAATCGGTTATATAGCAAAAATAACGGCACCGTGTACGGATGCCTGTCCTGCGCATGTTGATATACCCGGATATATTGAGGGTGTAAGAGACTTGCGTTTTGACGACTCCCTGGAAGCGACACGCCAGACCATGCCGCTTGCACACACATGTGGGCGTGTTTGTCCGCATCCGTGTGAAGATGCCTGTCGAAGAACCAATCTTGATGAGCCTATTTCAATTATGGCGCTTAAACGTTTGGGTGCAGACTGGGAAACCGATCATGAATACAGCTTTTTTCATCCTATGGAGAAAAAACCGCCGATTGATAAAAAAGTTGCTGTTATCGGTGCAGGTCCTGCAGGACTCACAACTGCCTATTATCTTGCTGCAGAGGGAATAGAAGTTGATGTTTATGAAGACCTTCCTGTCTTGGGCGGTGAAGTGGCTGTCGGTGTTCCCGAATACCGTATGCCTGTTGACAAATATAATCAAGATATTGAATGTGTCCGTGATATGGGTGTGAATTTTATCACAAACTCCAGAATTACTGCTGATGATATGCGAAGATTTGAAAAAGAATATGATGCAACAATGGTAGCTGTCGGTACCCGAATCTCCAAAAAGGTGCGTTGTGAAAATGAGAGACCTGAGATTAAGGGATACTGGGGAGCAATTGACTTTCTTGACCGTGTCAATCTGTATGAAAAATACGGTATTACCATTCCAAAAGAGGTTCAGGAAGAGAATCTGCTGACAACCGATTATGTAGACTTGACAGGTAAAACTGTTGTCTGTGTCGGTGGCGGATTTACTTCAATGGATGTTGTGCGTTGTGCAATTCGGGCAAACGCAAAAAAAGTCTATATGATTTACCGTCGTGATGAGAAGACAATTATACGCAATACAACTTATGAAGAGTACCATGAAGCGGTTGAAGAGGGTGTTGAGTTTCTTTTTCACTCCGCTGTAAATAAAATTACGACAGATGAAAATGATATTTTAAGAGAGTTGCTGATTGACAAGTTTGAACTTGTTCCGGATCCAAACGGTGGACGCGCGCAGCTTGTAAAAATTGAAGGAGAGTCTTATACCATTGAAGCAGACTATCTTATTCCTGCGGTATCTCAGTCGGCTGATTTGGATCTGCTGCCTGAAGAGTGGGAAATAGAGATGACTTCATGGGCTACAATCAAGACAAACGGAAAAGACTATATGACATCACGCAAAGGTATTTTTGCCGCAGGTGACTGTGAGTATGGTCCTATGACGATTGTCAATGCCGTAGGTCAGGCAAAGCGGGCAGCATCAGTCATGGCTCGTTATGTGCAGACCGGTGAAATAAGCTTGACTGATGATGAGATTATGGAAGATCATCTTGTAAAACTGAAAGTTTATGATAAAAAAGAGAAAGTTACCGGCTGGCTGCCGGGTCTTCCTCGTGAGCACTCTTCTGTTTTGGATGTTGAAGTGCGAAAGCATAATAATGCGGAAGTAAACCTTGGCTTTACACAGGAGCAGGCTTTAAGTGAAGCTGACAGATGTATGCGTTGTTATTATATAGCAATGGTACAGGCATAAGGGGAGTCGTAAATGAGTAAAATTATAAATTTTAAAATTGACGGCAAAGATGTTACAGCAGTAAAAGGGGAGACAATTCTTCAGGCTGCGAGAAAAAATGACATCTACATTCCTACTATGTGCTATATTTCTAAAACAACACCCTGTGCCTCATGCCGTATCTGTTCTGTCGAGGTAGAAGGTGTAGACGGGCTTGTTCTCTCTTGCAACACACCTCCGACAGAGGGTATTGAAGTCAGAACAAATTCTGCCGAGCTTGAGCTTGAACGGACAAATATCATGAAACTCTATGATGTAAATCATCCATTGGAGTGTGGTGTTTGTGATAAATCAGGTGAATGTGATCTGCAAAATATGACTTTGGAGTTTGGCGTAGCACAACAGGAGTTTTCTGCAAAAGACCAACTCAGAAAAGTGGAGCACTGGGGACTGATTAATTATGATCCTGCATTATGTATTATGTGCGAAAAATGTGTACATGTATGTAATGAAGTTATAGGGGATGATGCTATTGAAGTAAAATTCGGTGGTTATTCTTCTGTCATTATCCCAAAAAATGCCCAAACATTAGACTGTACATTCTGTGGTGAATGTATTGCAGTCTGTCCGGTCGGTGCTTTGGTAAGCAGTGATTTTCAATACTCTGCAAATGCCTGGGAACTCTCCCGTGTTCCCTCAACATGTGCTCACTGTTCCGCAGGATGTGCTTTGGAATATGAAACACGCCATGTCGGTATTAATGGTGAAGATTCTATTTACAGAGTGAAAAACAATTATGAATTCAATTCATTATGTGGAGCAGGGCGTTTCGGATTTGATTTTGAAAATCGTGCCTCTAAAGACGAAGAAGCATTTAAAAAGGCAGTTGAAGCTATTCAAAATGCAAACGCAATACGCTTTTCTTCCATTATTACAAATGAAGAGGCGCATATTTTACAGCTTTTAAAAGAGAAACTTGGGATAAAACTTTTTAATGAGGATGCAAGACTGTATGCTGAATTTATGAAAGCTTATTCTTCAGTAAGCGGTAAACTGCATCACAGTGCTTCGATGGATGCCGTCAAACAGGCTGACGCGATCATTATTATCGGCACACGTTTGGCGACGGATAATCCGATGGTACGCTATGCCGTGCGAACAGCATCCCAGCATAACGGTGCAAAAATAGTATATGCGCATCCGCTTGAAGATGCACTTATGAAAAATACGGCTACACAGTTTATGAAATATGAAGTGGGTACAGAAGAGGGTGTTATGGCACTTTTGGTACATGAACTTCTGAAAAACAGAGATATAGATGAAAATACAAAAGCATTTTTGGATGAGTTGGACTTAGGATATCTTGAAGCTGAAAGTAATGTAGGCGATGATGAACTGAAGCTTATGACAAAATCATTCAAAAGAGCACAAAAACATGTACTTATCATCGGCAGTGATGTATTTGCGCACAAGCGTGCAAAAAATATTGCAAAACTGGCAGCTTTGATTGAAAAATATACTGAATTTTCATTACTGATTATTCCAACAGAAGTAAACACTGCAGGGGTTGCCCTTACATGTAAACTTGACACTGATGAAAATATAGGCAATATTGTTGCCTATAATGCAGAAGGTGACTTTATAATGTCATCTTTAAAAGATTCAGATTTAGCGATGCCGGCACTTAATCAAGTGGAAGGAACAGTTGTCAATGTTGACAATCAGGTGCTTCCGTTGAATGTGGCACTTCCTTTTGAAGGATATACTTTGAATGATATAGCAAATGCTCTTGGTCTGAAAAAAGAAAATACTATTGACTATACAAAAGAACTCGATCCTTCAAAAGGTTTTAAAGCAATTGCTTTTGATGATCTGGAAAACTTTTTAACACCTTACGGTGAAGACAAAAGGGGCTATATCTTAGATGAAGTTGTATGTGAAACAGATTCAGAAATTGCACCTGTTGAAGAGTTGCCTGAGTTTAACGGAAGTGTAATTTACAATTGTAACCCTGTTTTGCAATTTAATGCGTTTACAAATAAAACACATCAGTTGGAAAAAGATACAACATTAAGAGGCTCGGCTCAGTTTGCGGCAGCTGCAAAGATTGCAGATGGTGATGTAGTTGAAATAAGCTTTGCATCAAGAACAATACAAAGAGTTTTTAAACAAGATGAAGAACTAAAAGGAACTATAGCACTCAATCCTACCTTCGATTTAGGTCAGGATTTTAGCAGATATAGATTTGAAAAATCCAAAATAGCGAGAGTAATATAATGAGCGAAATTACCATAAACATTGACGGAAAAGATGTTCAGACAAAAGAGGGTGAGTATTTATTGAATGCTGCCCGTGCAAATGACATATTTATTCCTGCAATATGTTATTTGACAAGATGTAGCCCGACTCTAGCCTGTCGTATATGTCTTGTTGAAGCAAATGGAAAACAGGTATATGCCTGTAATGCAAAAGCAAAAGAGGGAATGCAGGTAGTAACATCGACTGAGTCTATAGAAAAAGAGCGCAGAATCATCATGGAAGTATACGATGTGAACCATCCGCTTCAATGTGGTGTATGTGATCAGTCAGGTGAGTGTGAACTGCAAAACTATACACTTGAGATGGGTGTTGATTCACAACATTATTCCATTAAGGATGTAGACAGAAGTTCTCATGACTGGGGACATTTACACTATGATCCGGGTCTTTGTATCGTGTGTGAACGTTGTGTAACTGCCTGTAAGGATATGATAGGGGACAATTCTCTTAAAACAATTCCACGAGGTTCAGACCCTCTGAATCCAGAGTATAAAGAGAGCATGCCAAAAGACGCATATGCAATGTGGAACAAACTTAACAAGTCTGTCATTGGTTTGACAAACGGAACGGATGTACTTGACTGTACTTCCTGTGGCGAATGTGCAGCAGTCTGCCCGGTCGGAGCGCTTGTTGATACACAGTTTATGTATAAAGCAAATGCATGGGAGTTAAAACAGGTTCCTGCAACCTGTGGCCACTGTTCTGCCGGATGTCAGATAACCTATGATCTGAAGCATACAAGCATAGATAATCCGGAAGATAAAATATACCGTGTGATGAACGAATGGAATTATGTTTCACTTTGTGGTGCAGGCCGTTACGGGTTTGATTATCAAAATGCCGGTGTTATAAAAGACGAGACTGCATTTGCAAATGCACTCGAGGCCTTTAAAAAGGCAGATACAATAGCTTTTACATCTACAATTACCAATGAAGAAGCCTACCTGCTTCAAAAAATGAAAGAAAAATTCGGATACAGACTTGTCAATCCGGAAGCAAAAGCATTTCAGGATTTTTTAAACAATTATGCACAAATCAGTGGCCATAAACTCTATAAAGGTGACTTGGAAAAAGTACATAGTACAAACTTTATAGTCTCTGTCGGTTCGGCACTCAAAACTGACAATCCAAATGCACGTTATGCATTAAATAATTCGCTGACAGTAAAAAAAGGCGCAGGAATTTATTTTCATCCTGTAAAAGATCCGATTATTGAGGGCATAGGGAAGTCTATCATGACAGTTGCACATGCTCCTCTCCAAGAAGAAGCAGCTTTATACCTTTTGCTTGATCTTTTTGCAGACAAATCGAAACTGCCTTCTGATATTGTTGAATACCTTGCTTCTTTTCATTCACAAAAAACCGTTACAGTTGAAGAAGTTGTGAAAGAAAAAGTTGTGGAACTTGTCAAAGAGACAAAAGTCAATGAAGAGACTGGAGAAGAAGAAGAGATTGAAGTAGAAAAAACCAAGATGGTTTCTACCAAAGTTGCAAAAGAAGTGGAAGTTGATGAGAACAGACTTTTAGAAATTCTTGGTCTTGATGACACATTTATGCAGGCACTTGAAAAAAACCTGAAGAAAAAAGAGACTTTTGCTCTTATGGTCGGTCCAGATTTATATATGCATCCAAATGCAAAAAACCTGGCTCGACTGGTAGCTTTGCTTGAAAAATACTCAGCTTTTGAAGTGACCATGATTCCAACACTTACAAACTCATTGGGTGTAGCGCTGATTTGTGATCTTGATGACGAAAAAGGTTCCTATACGGTTGCGTATAACACTGATGGTGATTTTGTACTCTCCGGGCTTGGTGACGGTGATCTTGATATGCCTGCAATCAATCAGCAGGAAGGAACATTGACATCTGTAAACAAGCGTGTCAATCCTACTAATGCGGCTATCGGATATGAGGGATATGAATTAAACGATATTGCAAAAGCGCTTGGTTTTGAAGCAGAAAATATTATAGACTACACTGTAGAACTTCCTGTTGCAACAGGATTTAAAGCCCAAGAGTTCGATAACCTGCCAAATCATTATGAAAATGACGGTACGGAAGTGCGTGGCTATGTGTTAGAAAATGTAGCAGTAGAGGCAAGTGAAGATGAAAGTGTGGAAAAATTCAGTGAAGATAAGTTAGAAGGGTGTATAATCTATTTAGCAAATCCTGTAAGACAGTTTACGGAATTTACCTACAAAACAACAAATCTTGACGAAGTAAGCGGTATTTACATGAGTGAAGAGTATTTATCCAAAACTGATTACAATGAGGGTGATACAGTCACAGTGAAAACTAAAAAAGGTGAACTGACTGCAAAAGTTGTTTGTGACAATAAAATTGCAGGTGATATAGTGGTTTTACCTACATTTGATAAAAAATTAAACTCAGAAGCACTCTTTGACGGCTACCGTTTTAGTACAGCTTCAATCCAAAAGGGGTAATATATGGATACAGCATATTTAATTGAAACGATCATAAAAGTCGTTGTAATTCTACTTATATTTTCTGCGTTGGCAGGTATCGGTACATATTTTGAGCGTAAGATACTTGCATTTATGCAACGTCGTTTAGGACCAATGTATGTTGGACCATACGGTTTACTGCAAGTGGCAGCAGACGGTATAAAGCTTTTTACAAAAGAAGATATTATTCCTACGAATGTAGTAGGACCAATTTTTAAAATTGCACCTGTAATTACCGCGGCAACTGCATTTATGGCAGCAGCGGCAATTCCTTTTTTCCCGCAGTTTACTCTCTTTGGTTATACGGTACATCCTATTGTTGCCGATTTAAATATCGGTATTTTGTATATTCTTGGTGTAATGGCTGTCGGACTTTACGGTCCGTTGCTTGGCGGTATGGCTTCGGCAAACAAATTTTCTTTGCTTTCAGCAGCACGTACTGCAGCGGTATTTATTTCCTATGAGGTTGTAAGCGGATTGGCTATTTTAGCTCCGATTATGATGGTTGGTTCTTTGTCTTTGATTGATTTTAACAATTACCAGGCAGGGGGTATCAGTGACTGGATTATTTGGTCTCAGCCTGTAGCCTTTGTACTTTTTTGGATAGCGGCATTTGCTGAAACAGGACGTACACCGTTTCACCTGATAGCAAATGACCATGAGATTATTGACGGATTTGGAACAGAGTATTCCGGTATGAGATGGGGACTGTTCTTTATCGGTGAGTATGCAAATATGTTCTTTATCTCCTTTGTAATTCCTCTTATCTTTTTGGGTGGTTATGGTGACGGAAGTATGCTTGGTGCATTGGGGCTTATAGCAAAAGTGGCATTTTTCTTTTTCTTCTTTTTGTGGACAAGAGCTGCCTGGCCGGATGTAAGACCGGATCAGTTGATGTGGTTATGTTGGAAAGTACTAATGCCATTGGCCGTGATTAATGTTGTAATCACCGGCTTTGTGATGATGTTTTAAGGGGATAATGAATGAAAATGGAACAATTTAATGATAGAAATGTAGCTGACAACGGTTACTTTTTAGTTGATATTGAAGATTATCCTACTGATGGTTGGGGTAAGTTTAAACGTGTGGTAAAAAGAACTTTCAGAGCCGAACTGTTTGTCGGTTTGTGGGTAGTGCTTCGTGAAATGATCAAGTTTGATATTCATACGGTACAGTATCCGCAGGAGAAACTGCCTATAGGTCCTCGTTATCGTGCCGTGCATGAGATGAAAAGACTTTGGGAAAGTGATGCTGAACGTTGTATCGGGTGTGGACTTTGTGAAAAAATCTGTATATCTGACTGTATTCGTATGGATACCAAGATAGATGAGAACTCACGAAAAGAAGTAACCGAGTATACAATCAATTTAGGGCGTTGTATTTTTTGCGGTTACTGTGCGGAAGTTTGTCCTGAACTTGCTATTACTCATGGTGGAGAGTATGAACAGGCATCAGAACAGCGTGAGCATTTTGTTGACTATGCGTATATGTTAACGCCACTTGACAAAATGAAAGCCGGAACTCAAATGGAGTTTGAAGGTTTTGGTGCGATTACACCACATGAAGATGAGCGTGTTAAAAAAACACCTCTAGCATATTAAGGAGTTTGGATTATGTTTGAAGCGGTAGCATTTTACTTGTTTGCATTTTTAACGATTACGATGTTTTTCATCACAGTGACAACATCACAGGCGTTATATGCATTAAGTGCATTGGCAGCGGGAATGATTTTCATATCAGCATTTTTCTTTATTCTGGGTGCTGATTTTTTAGGTGCAGTGCAAATAATTGTTTACACTGGTGCAGTAATGGCTTTATATGCTTTTGGTATGATGTTTTTTGACACGACAAGAGAAGTTAAAGAGAAACAGGGAAACAAATACATTATCGTCGGACTCTCAACACTGGCAGCAGTTCTGGTAGTTGTTATTTTTGCAGCGCCGATGGTATCTGAAAATATTGTTGCTCTTTATCCGGCAATTGAAGGAGTAGGCAATACTCAAGAAGTAGGACTGATTTTATTTACAAAATATCTAGTACCGTTTGAAGTGGCTGCAATTATGCTGCTTGTTGCAATGGTGGCAGGTATTGTCCTTGCAGGCAAGAAAATGGATCTTTCAATTACACTGATGAATGATGCTGAAATTGAAGAACAAAATAACACAAAGGTACTTTCATGATGGAAATAGGTTTAAATCATTATCTTGTTTTATCTACTATTTTATTTGCTATTGGTTTAGTAGGTGTTATGCGTAGAAAAAACCTTCTTTTACTGTTTTTTGCAACGGAAATACTCTTAAATGCAGTTAATGTTGCTTTTGCGGCAATTTCACACTATTATGGTGATTTGACTGGTCAGATGTTTGCATTTTTTGTAATCGCTATTGCAGCTTCAGAAGTTGCAGTCGGTCTTGGACTTCTGATAGTATGGTATAAACGCCATAGTTCAATTGACCTAGATGCATTAACAACGATGAAAGGATAAAGAATGGAAAAATATTTATATATAGCACTCTTTGCTCCCCTTGTTAGTTCTTTGTTCTCAGCGTTGTTTACAGCGACACCAAAGAAACTGTTTACGGGTATTGTTGCGAGTCTTATGATATTGACATCATTTGCAGCAAGTACAGTATTGTTGATTTATATACTCAAAGGCGGAGAGCCTGTACATGTAGAGATGATGACATGGATGGCAACTGGAGACCTCTACATTCCTTTTGGTTTTGTTGTTGATCAGATTTCGGTAACCATGATGATGGTTGTTACACTGGTTTCAACTATCGTACATATTTACTCTATCGGTTACATGGATCACGACAAAGGTTTTAATAGATTCTTTGCATGGCTGTCAGCCTTTGTGTTCTCGATGATGGTTCTTGTTATGAGTGACAACTTCGTAGGACTCTTTATAGGCTGGGAAGGTGTTGGTCTGTGTTCATGGGGTCTTATCGGTTTTTGGTATCATAAACAAATTGCCACATGGGCAGCGAATGAAGCGTTTATAATGAACCGTATCGCCGACCTTGGTATGCTTATCGGTATCTTTTTGGTCTACTGGAATACCGGTACACTGCAGTATGATGAAGCATTTGCCGTTATGCCACTGCTGGACACTGCCACATTGACATGGATAGGTATATTTTTATTTATCGGTGCAATGGGTAAATCAGCACAGTTTCCTCTGCATACATGGCTTGCAGATGCGATGGAGGGGCCTACACCTGTATCGGCTCTTATTCATGCGGCAACGATGGTTACAGCGGGTGTTTATCTGGTAGTGCGTTCGAATGAGCTTTATAGTCTTATTCCTCATGTCGGATTGTTTATTGCTTCACTTGGTGCTTTTGTTGCCCTGTTTGCAGCTTCTATGGCCCTTGTCAACCGTGATATGAAAAGAATCATTGCCTACTCTACGCTTTCACAGTTAGGGTATATGTTTGCCGCAGCAGGCCTTGGCGCTTACTGGGTTGCACTGTTTCACCTGATGGCACATGCGTTTTTTAAAGCACTCTTGTTCCTTGGTGCGGGAAATGTTATGCATGCGATGCATGATGAACTTGATCCGTTTAAGATGGGTGGACTGAAAAAAGTAATGAAGTGGACATGGATTATGATGACAATTGCCTCATTGGCTTTGGCGGGAATCTTTCCGTTTGCAGGATTCTTTTCCAAAGATACGATTCTTGAAGCGGCATTTGCAGAGCATCACTTTGTAATTTACGGAGTACTGCTCTTTACAGCAGGTCTGACAGCATTTTATTCATTCAGACTTGTGGCACTGATCTTTCACGGTGAGGAGCGTTACAAGATATTTGGTATTCATCCTCATGAAGCGTATAGATTTATGCTCATTGCAATGAGTCCGCTGCTTATTCTTGCGATGATAGCCGGAATTTTTCAAGAACCGTTCTTTGGCATGATAGAAGAAATTTTACGTGCGCATGAGTATCATATTCACTCCCATACAACACTCTGGATTATGCTGGTCGGTACACAGCTTTTTGTAGCACTTGCTATTTTGTATGCATATAAAAAATATGCTTCATGGAGCAGTGTTCCGGATGGTACAAGTCCGATAGAAAATTCATTTATCTATAAACTGCTGTTTAATCAGTACTATATTCCGTATTTTTACGAAGAGTACATTGTAAAACCATACAGAGAAGCTTCTGAGCTTTTCTGGACAAAAGTAGATATGAAAATTGTGGATGCTACTGTTGACGGGATTGCAGGTATTGTGTACGGTACCGGTAAGAAAACTAGGAAAATGCAAAGTGGTAACTTATCTACTATGCTTAAATGGATGGTAGCAGGTTTAGTTGGACTGCTCTCACTCGCTGTGGTGTTTGGGCTTGCAGCAAGATATTCTGATGAGATTGTTATATTCTTATCAGCTCTAGGAGTTTAGTATATGTTAGATCATATTTTATCGTTATTAATTTTCTTTCCGGCACTCGCAGCTGTATTTGGTTTTATGATACAAAAAGAGAGTATGCGTGCATACGGTGTTGCAGTTTCTGCGATTGAGTTTGCACTGGCATTATGGCTGTGGTATGTGTTTGACGGCAATGTATCCGGAATGCAGTTTATGGAAAGTCTGCCACTTGTTCCTTCTTTTGGAATCAATTATATACTTGGAGTGGATGGTATATCTTTGTTTATTGTTATTCTTGCAGCCTTTTTTACTATGATAGGAATAGCCAGTTTAACAGATACGCCTAATGTAAAATATATGATTATTACATTGTTGTTTTTACAAATGACGATGGTCGGTGTTTTTGTGGCACTTGATGCAATAGTCTTTTACATTTTTTGGGAACTTTCACTTGTGCCTATGCTCTATATTATCGGGGCATGGGGTGGACCGTTGCGAATATATGCTTCAGTAAAATTTTTCCTCTATACTTTCACAGGTTCGCTTGTGATGCTTGTCGGTATGCTTTTTATGGCATATTTTTATTATCAGGCAACAGGTGTTTGGAGTTTCGCTATTTTAGACTGGTACAGACTGATTTTACCAGAGTCATTCCAGCTTTGGTTATTTGCAGCATTTTTTATTGGGTTTGCTATTAAAGTACCAATGTTTCCATTTCATACATGGTTACCGTATGCACACGGACAGGCACCGACTATCGGTTCTGTAATACTTGCAGCAATTTTGTTAAAAATGGGAACATATGCGTTCATTCGATTCTCCTTACCGATGTTTCCGGATGCTTCGGCATTTTTTATGGTTCCGATTGCAATCATCGCAATTATCATGATTGTGTATACTGCAATGGTTGCTTATGCACAAAAAGATGTGAAGCAGGTTGTCGCTTACTCCTCAATCTCACATATGGGTGTCATTATCCTGGGAACATTTGCATTAAATGTTGAAGGTATCTCCGGTTCAATCTTTTTAATGATAGCGCATGGTGTTGTTTCAGGGGCTCTGTTCCTGCTCGTAGGTGTTATTTATGACAGACGCCATACGAAGATGATGAGTGAGTTTGGCGGCTTGGCACAGGTGATGCCAAGATACGCTACTATATTTGGTCTTATGTTAATGGCTTCTGTCGGAATGCCTTTGACAATCAATTTTGTAGGTGAATTTTTATCACTTCTCGGATTTTACCAACAGTCTCACATCTTGACACTTTTAGCCGGAACAGCAATTATTGTCGGTGCCATCTATATGTTGGCAGCATACAAAAAAATGTTTTTTGGTGAGGTAACAAAAGAAGAGAACAAAAATCTTAAAGATGTCAATAAAAGAGAATGGGTTGCCCTTTTGCCACTTGGAATCATTACTATATGGCTGGGTATATATCCTAAGCCTGTGTTGGAACCGATTAACAACAGCGTGAAATCAATTGTACAGTTAATGCACAATAAAGCTACAACAGAATTAGGTAAAGAAAGAATTCCAGATTTAGTGAAACCTAAAGTTGTAATTATAGAAAAAACTATTATAGAGGAGGTTCACTAATGTTAGCGCCGATAAATATTTCAATGGAGTCGTTAAATGTAATGACTCTGGCGCCTATGCTGATACCGGTAGTAGGTGCATTGTTAATCTTAGTGATTGATGTTATCAAGGGTGGGCTTCACAAATCACTCTACGTCGTACTGAGCCTGCTCTTTTTGGCAATGGACTTTTTCTCTTTGCTTGATGCCTCAGAGATTTTTACCCAAAACGGCACAGTGCTGGGTATGTTTGATGTAATGCTGATAGACGGTCTGGCCTTGTTGGCTCAGTTTATTATCGTTATAGCATCAATGCTTTTTATTCCACTGGCTTTGACAAACAAACGCTTTCATGAGTTTTCCTATCCTGAGTTTTTTGCACTCTTTTTATTTATGATTGCAGGTTTCCAGTTTATGGTTGCTACTGATAATCTGATCTTGATATTTGTCGGTTTGGAAACAGCGTCTTTGGCATTGTATACGCTCATAGCTATGCATAACCGTGACAAATCTTTTGAAGCAGCTGTGAAATACTTTACAATGGGTGCTTTGGCCGCAGGTTTCTTCAGTTTCGGTGCCATGGTCTTTTATGCCCTGACCGGTTCTGTAGAGATTAATAAAATTGCGTTGGTTCTTGCTGCAAACGGATATGCTGACATCGGATATGTCCTTGTAGGCGTCTCATTTATGCTGGCGGCTTTTGCCTTTAAATTATCACTTATTCCGTTTCATACATGGGCACCTGATGTGTATGAAGGTTCTTCTGCCCCGATGGCAGGATACATGTCAATTGTACCAAAGATAGCTGCTTTTGTAGTGGCTATGCGATTTTTTGAATTTTTGGTGCACAGTGGTATCATTTGGCTTGACATTGTTTTATATGCCTTTGTCATTATTACGATGACCGTGGCAAATATGTGGGCACTGGTGCAAACGGATGTAAAACGTATGCTGGCATACAGTTCTATCTCTCATGCGGGCTTTGTAATGGCGGCTATATTAATAGGGACGACACAGGCAAACAGTGCACTCTTTTTATACTGGGTTCTGTTTACATTTACCAACCTTGGGTCATTTACAATGTTATGGATATCACGTCAAAAAAGTCTGCCGGAACATCAAATGTCAGACCATTCCTATGACAAGTTTGCAGGTATGATTAAAACCGCACCGGTTCCTGCAATGATTATGGGACTGTTTATGTTGAGTTTGGCAGGAATTCCGCCATTCGCTCTTTTTTGGGGTAAAATCTATCTGATCAGTTCTGCGGTAACAAGCGGTTACACAATCCTTGCGCTTATTATGGCGCTTAACTCAGCAATAGCAGGGTATTATTATTTAAAACTTATAGTATATATGTTTATGAAAGAGCCTGTTGTCGGAGCAAATGGTCATATATATGTTGCCAATGCGACACTGGCCCTCAAAACTATTATCGGTATAGCAGCAGTAGGAACTATATTTGCTTTTGTTGCTATAAATCCGCTTTTAGAGTTTATTACAGCTTTTGTATATAACAGTGGATATTAATAGTCTAAAATCTTAAACAAGGGGGAGAGAGTTTGTTAAAATGGATACTCCTGGCCTTTGTTCTTACAAATTCTTTTGCACTTGAAATTTCCATAGAGAGTGCAAAAGACAATTTCATAAAATACTCCACACTTGATATTCGAAACACTGAACGCTTTACATGTAAAGAGATTAAAAATGATCTTGACACGGTTTTGGAAGTTCAATGTATTTTTTTAAAAAGACCAGTGCGAAAACTCAAGCATATTCAAAATGATTTTTTTAAAGTAAATACAGTTTTTAAAGATGAGAAATTTATTGTTACAATCAAGCCATTTTACAAAATAAAATTGATTCCGGAAATATTTGATCTTACCAAAGACAATGAAGTTTTTGATGCAAATGTGACCTATTCAGACCATTGGAGTGTACTAGGGTACAAAAAAACATTTCCTTTGTTTAAGCAGGAGGAAGCCTCTCCCCTTGCATTAGATTTTCCTTTTTACCTTGACAAAGACAAACTGCCCTATGTAGGAAGTCTCGATCTGCAGGGAAACCCGGTCTATATCAAAAATGTAGAAGATGTGAAAGAGTACTTGAAAGTAAAAAAGTATTACAAACACAAAGAGTATGAATTGTGTCTTGAAAGTATAGATGATATATTGAATGATTATCCAAATACGCTTTTTAAAGCAGAACTGCTCTATTATAAAATTAAAGTGTATGCAAAAATAAAAGACTGGGATAATGTAGTAAGTGTGGCAAAAGAGTTTTTAAGAGAATACTCTTCTGATGAGAATGTTGCAGAGGTCCTTTCCCTGGTAGCAAAAGCATATGCCAAACTCGGCGAAAATTCGAATGCCGACTACTTTTATGACCGATTGTTTACAGAACATCCACAAAGTAAATTTACACAACTCGGATATATATACAAGGGAGAGATGCTTGAAGAGTCAGGTGGCACAAAACAGGCGTTAAAGTATTATAAAAAAGCATTGTATGAGACGAAAGATTTAGAGGTTGCAGCAAATGCCGCATACCATTTAGCCTCTTTGTATCTTTCTTTCAAGCCAAAAGAGGCTTCGAAGTATGCAATGAAAATTATTCAGGCAGATCCTGGCTTTTTTATGGAAGATTTTAAAGCATCACAAAAGATGATGGAGGAGTTTGCAAATCAGGGATACTATAAAGTTGCAGCAGCTATAGCAGATACTTTGCTGCAGGAGATTGATGCCACATATGATGAATATGAAGAGTTGCTCAAGAACAAAGCTTTATGGCTTGCCCAAACAAAAGAGAAGAAAAAGGCTTTGGCCGCTCTAAATGAGTATTTGAAAAAGTTTCCTGATGGAGACTATGTGGATGCTGTTCAGGTTGCCAAAGACGCACTCTTTTTTGAAGTTTCTGATTTAAATGCTACTGCAAAACTGGCAGAATTTGACAAGCTTATTCAAGAGTATCAAAATGACACTATAGGCAAACGCGCACTGTATGAAAAAGCAAAATTACTTTTAGAAGAGGGAAAATACAAAGAGGTGCTCTCTTTAAAAAAATCCCTGGAAGCTTTGGATAAGACAGAGTATAAAGATATCCAAAAAATTATACAGGATGCTGCTATCGGAGAGATGAAACAGTCTCTTCGTAAGAAAAACTGCAAACAGGTTTTAATCATATCGAATGAATACAATATTACGCTTTCGGATAAATGGGATGACGGTATTTATGAATGTGCGATGAAAGGCGGAGATTTCCAGCTTTCAAAAAGTATAGCAGGGAAAAATTTAAAATCCAAAGATTTGGATGAGCGGAAAAAATGGCTTTACCGCTACATCAAAGTTGATTTTGCTACGGGAAATTACAGTGATGTACTGGATGCAGCCAAAGATTTAATCACTTTGATAGAAGATGACAAAAATTCAAAATACAAAGAGGTTTACAGATATCTGTTTGATACATATGAACGATTAGAGCAAAAAGAGAAGATGATTGATGCAATGGCAAAAATCGAAGAACTTTTTGGACTTGATTATAAAGATACAGAGCGTTATGTTGCAATGGTAACACTCGGAAACGAACGACATGATGACAATCTGATAATAAAATATGCAAAAAAAGTAATGCAGATACAAAACAAATCAAACTCCTATGCGCAGAGTCCTTATGTAGAATTTGCACTGTATCAGGCATATATGGATAAAAAAGAGTACAACAGGGCTTTGGAAGTTATAAAATCATTGGATAAACTGGCATTAAGCCCTACATTGCGTGCGCGGCAAAAATATCTTTTGGGCAGTGTACTTGATAAACTATGGAGAGATGATGCAGCGAAAAAAGCATATAAGGAAGCAATAGCCGCTGACCCAAAATCTTCCTGGGCCAAACTGGCAAAAAGTGCCCTGGAACTTTAACCCGGGTTTAAATTAAAGCTCCAGACAGTCACTGATACTGTAGAGGCCGGCTTCTTTGTCAGCAAGCCATTTTCCGGCACGAAGCGCCCCTTTAGAAAAAGTATTTCTTGAGGTGGCGGTATGGTTGAGTTCTATAAATTCTCCGTCATTGTAAAAGCCGACAGTATGGCGTCCTACGATGTCCCCGCCACGCAGAGCCATAACAGCTATTTCATCTTTGCTTCTTTCTCCGATGTTCCCGTCTCTGCCACTGACTCGGACTTTGTCCAGATCCAGTCCTCTTGCGGCTGCTGCTGACTGACTGAGTGTCAATGCAGTACCGCTTGGTGCATCTTTTTTATGTCTGTGATGCATCTCTACAATTTCTATATCAAATCCCTCCAGGGCTGCTGAAGCCTGATAAACAAGTTTGTTCAGAAGTGCTACACCCAGCGACATATTTGTGGCATACAGCACTGGCATACGCTCACTTGCTTCTTTTAAAAGATTGAGTTGATGTGTATTGAGTCCTGTTGTTCCGATGACTAACGGTTTGGGAGTTTTCATCGCCTCCTCCAAAAGTATTTCACAGGCATCCGGGAGTGAGAAATCTATAATTATATCTGCTGCATGCAGAAATGCCTGCATATCGGAGGTAACCAAAACTGAGGGGTCTATTGAAAAATCAAGTGAGTTTCTTACAAAAACCGTACTTAAACTCATTGCATCTGTTGTTTTTAAATCTTCTATTAAAAGTCTGCCAACTCTACCGCTCGCACCGAATACGCCTACTTTTATCATAATATATCCTCATTTTTTTTCTTATAATAGCAAAATATTACTCAAATACTACTTTCTTTTTCATATACTCACGGTAATATTTTTGCGCTTTGAGTATATTGAGCAGGAGCAAAAGAGATGAAAACAAAAAGAGTGTTGCCGAGGGTATGATAAAAGCAGGTGACAAAACTGTGCATAAAAAAAAGAAATATGCGAGATAGTACAGATTTATCTGCATGTTCATCTTTTTCTTTGGAATGACATCACCCATTTCTGCATCAAAAACCATATTTGAACTTAAATGAAACCAGGTCAAAAAAGGGATGATTTTATAAAGCATCGCATTGATTAAGGCATATACAGCGCCAAAAAGAGCAAAAAAACCAATAGCAAAAGAGAGGTTTACATGTAAAATATCTGCACCTGTAAAAAGAAGAGACGCAAGAATGGCATTGCCCATGGCAAAATACCAAAGCTGGATGCTGGCATCTTTTCTTGCCCGTTTTCTTTTTCGTAAAATCAGTATACTCAAAAGAGCAAAGAGGATGACTGATGCGCAAAGCAGGAACTGTGTCAGAGTGAGAAGCAGGGTTTTTTCTTGAAGCTGTGCATAGGCAAATAAAAAAAGAAGTACAAGTTGCACAGGATAGAGTCTTTTTTGTACAAATATCGGAAATTCTTTCGCAACAAAAAACATAGGAATAATTTTATATGATACGGAGACTATAAGCAAAAAGACCCAGCCAAAAAGCATAAAAGCAATATGCGTATTTCCATAACGCAGTGTATCAACAAATCCAAAATGTCCAAGCAGTGCCAAAGCTCCAAACAGAGCTGCTGCAAAAAGAGCTATAAAAGAAGCTGCAAAATTCTGTACCAGGGTGTTTTTTTCCTGAGAGAGTAAAATTGTTTTAAAAGAGAGTATTGCAAAATAGAAAAATGTTCCTGTCAGGAGTATTGCTGCAAAATACAACAAGAGAGCTGTGTTGGTAAGAAATCCGACAACAAAACTCAGCACCCCGGCATTTAAGGCTATGTGAATGATTGTTGCGTTTTTTACTACATTGGTATAGGGTGTGCCAAGCATGACAGGCAACATTTGAAAGAGTGAGCCGAACATGACATGCGTGATAAAACCCAGAGTCAGCAGATGGGTTAAGGCGATGACTTCATAATCAAATCGTGAACTTACAGAAAATCCGTAGACTATAATGGCTGCTGAAAGAAGTATAAGATAAAAGGCGCCACTGAGATAAAATTTTATGGGAACAGCATAAGGGGGTGCCTGTTCCAGACTCAGACCCTGAAACATTATTTATAGATCCTCATTTCAAATTCATTTGCATCCTCTTTTGTGATTTCATACTTTAAACCCAAAGCTAAGATATTTTGAAAAAGCATTTGAGGGTTCATTCGATGTCTAAATATCAGCACTTCATCATCCTGTAAAATATTTAGAGCATTGATGGCTTCTACCAGAGGGTAAGGAGCCTCAAGCTCACTGACATCGAGAATAATCTCTTTGTTAGTTTCCATAGTTTTGTAGTTTTTGAACGATTTCTTGGGCATCTTCTGCCAGAGCACTGTTCATCATGGTATAGAGCATCTGCTCTTCTTTGAGGTTGTGCTGTTGCAGGAGAATATTCATGGATTCTCCAAGAGAAAAAGCTCTTTCTTTGTCTTTTGTACTATAGGCTTCATCCATTTTTTCAAAGAGTGATTTTGCCTGTGCATGCTCCATTCGCATAACATTTGTCGGTCCCATACTTCCCATCCCTGATTTTTCTTCAAGCATAGGAAAAAGATACTCCTCTTCCATTGTAAAATGCAGGAGAGTTTCATTTTTAAAGGCTGCATATTTGCAAAGAGCTTCGTCAAATTCTCCGCTTTCAAGAAAATCTTCTGCCTGTGTCAAAAGATGGTCACACTCTCTGTGTTTACTTGTCATAAAGTCTTTTATAGTCATATCGGCACTCCTAGTTTAGTAATTCATCGACATATGAGATGGCAGAAAGCGCAGCAACAGCGCCGTCTCCGGCTGCTGAAACAACCTGTTTTGGTGCTTCTATCCGTATGTCACCTGCAGCGAACAGTCCAGGAACAGAAGTCTTCATGCTTAAGGTTACAATAACCTGTCCCTGTTCATTCACATCACACAGATAAGTGCCGTCTTCTTGAATGAGTGTCTGATTGTTGACATCGTTCCCTACAAATACAAAAACACCAGGAACCTGTATATCTTTTATATTTCCATCTTTGTCTTTGACTTTCAATCCGTTTACTCCGCTTGCATCGCCATAAACTTCATCAGGCACAGAGTTGAGTACAAGCTCTATTTTTTCATTTTCTTTGACTCTTTTTACCGTATTTGGTGCTGCACGAAAGCTGTCACGTCTGTGAACAAGATAAACTTTTGTACATATTTTTGCAAGGTATAAGGCTTCTTCTAGAGCAGTGTCCCCTCCGCCTATCACTGCCACTTCTTTTCCTTTATAAAAAAATCCGTCACAGGTTGCACAGGTACTGACCCCTTTGCCAAAAAACTCCTCTTCTCCCTTAAAACCTGCACGGCGCGGAGAGGAACCGGTACAGACAATTACACTGTGTGCCTGAATGCTTGTTCCGTCTGATTTGAGTACATGAAAGAGGTTGCCATCTTTTGTTATACGGTTTACTTCTGCCATATCATGTTTGAGTCCGAACTTTTGACACTGCTGTGGCCATGGCATCATCAAATCCATTCCGGTTATCTCACCTGTTACACCCGGATAGTTTTCTATTTCGGAACTCTGTGTTATCTGCCCGCCCGGCATACCTTTTTCAAACATTGTTACATTTTCAAGTCCGCCGCGTGTAGTGTATAATCCTGCAGTAAGACCAGCCGGTCCTCCGCCTATAATTGCACAGTCTAAAGTCATGATTTTATCTCCTCTAATTGGTCTAAATTGTCAAGCTTCCGTATCATACTATTTTGCTTATAAAGGGAATCTTTTATTCTCTTTATGAAAAAAATAGATGGTGAGTTGTAGATATTGAAGCGCTGTATGAATTTTAAAGATGTATTGGTTCCGCTTCTTAAAAAAGTAGTTGTTTTTGTGTTTGTTCGGACCCTGTTGTAGTAGTCAATGGCAAGTATAGGCAAATTTAAATCCAAATTTGCAAGTCTGTTCATTGTGTTTTTTTCTCTTGAAGAATAGAAAATGACTATATACTCTTCACTTACAGGCGTGAAAACATCATTTTTTTCATAATAAACGAACTCTTTAAAATTAATAAACTTATACTCTGAAAATTTGTAGTTGAAGTAGGCAAAAGCGCCTGCTATCATTGCAGCACCAAAGAAAGATGCCAGAAGTGTGGAAAGAGAAAAGAGGCTTTTGCCTCCCTTTCCGGCCACTTTTGAAGTCCCTGTGATTACGCTAAAAGAGCGTCAAGCTTTTCTGCAAGAGCCTGTTTGGACTGTGCGCCTACGATTTGGTCTACCATTTCACCGTTTTTGAAAAACATAATAGTAGGGATTGAGCGAATACCGAATTTTACAGCGATATCCTGCTCTTCATCAGTATTGACTTTACAGATTTTAGCTTTTCCGTCATAATCTTCTGCCAATTCTTCAATAACAGGAGCAATCATACGACACGGCCCACACCATGGCGCCCAAAAGTCTACCAGAGATACACCCTCCGCAAGAGTTGCTTCAAAATTTGCACCAGTTAGTTCTATATATTTACCCATTAGTAAATCCTTTTTATTTTGTTTGTTATAAAAGTATTATACAAGTGCTATCATTAATCCAAACTTTAAATTTAGTTATAGCAATAATTTGTATAATTAGCCGTAATTGATTACATGTAAAGGAAAAAGTTTTGAAGTTAGAAATTACAGCGGGAAAAATTGATGTACGGCCTCCTGTGGCAAAGCCTCATCCGGGTTTTTTTGATGAAGTGGGAGAAGAAAGGTTTAGAAAACTGGTGTTTGAGCATTATGAATCCATCAAGAGCAGTGATATTGCTTTTTTATTTCCTGTATTTGATGATGATGATTTTGCAGAGGCACAAAAACATGCAGCAGATTTTTTGATAGAAATTTCAGGCGGTCCTGATTATTTTACACAAAGCAGGGGAGAACATCAAATGGTTGGGCGTCATGCGCCCTTCCGCATAGATGAAAATGCGAGAAAAGTCTGGCTGGAACTTTACATTCCGCTTTTGAGTGCGCTTGCAGAAGAAGGTGTTTCTCCCAAGTATATAGAGTCTTTTTGGAACTATCTGGATCTTTTTTCTATGTGGGTGGTAAATACGAAGAGTTAAAAAGTTAAAAACTTTCGCTCTCTGTTTATAAAGTAAGCACACTCCAAGTAGCCGATATCTTTGGCAAGCTGTGTGACTTCTTTGTCAAACATAGCTACCTGCTCCGGTTTATGGGCGTCAGAGCTGAAGGTAACAGGAATACCCAGTTTGAAGGCTTCTTCTAAAAGTTCTCTTGAAGGATATGCTTCTTTGATGGGTTTTCTGTAGCCGGCCGCATTGATTTCCAAGACCATGTCGGCATCTTTTATGGCATGCAAAGCATTTTTTGCTATCTCTTTGATGTCTTGCGTCGGCATAAATTTAAATACTTTTATAAGGTCCAGATGTCCGACAATGTCAAATAGTCTGCTGTTGGCCATAGCCTCGATGGCATTGAAGTATTTCTGCCATATTACATTGATATCTTCATTTTTGTATTCTGCTATAAACTCCGGATTGTCAAAACCCCACTCGTCTATAAAATGCACAGACCCAATCAGATAGTCAACATCGGCATTGAGTACTCTTTCGTCCATATGCCCCTCAAGGTAGTCAACTTCATAGCCAAGTAAAACAGTGATGGTGTCAGCATATTTTTTCTTTGCATCCAAAATCTCTTTTTCATATGTTTGCATCTCTGAAAAAGACATTCTGTATTTTGGATCAAAGTCCATAGGCGCATGGTCGGAAAAACCAAATATTTTTGTATTGTTATTGATAGCAGCATTGATATATTCGTCTATTGTGCCCTGGGCATGGTTACACAGTGGTGTATGGTTATGGAGGTCTACTTTCATATTTGTTCTCGTATTATATAATTTATGCTATTATAGTGTGAATTAATAAATTATTCAATTATGGAGACTGTTTATGACGCAAGAAGAACTGGATGCCTTAATGAGCGGTGGTGTGGATATGGATGATATGTCTGAAGAGGATGAGCATACCCAAGAGGATGAAAATTCGCAGGACAGGGAAGATGAACCTTCCAAAGACCCGATAACAGCAGGCATTGAAGCAGCCGAACTTCCTCTTCCTGCGACAAATGAAAACAAAATGGTGCATCAGCTTGACGATGTTACCAAAGAGAGTGAAGAAAAAGCGAGTGAGATTTTTGATATTATCGAGAATATCAGCAGTAATTTGATGGAGAAAGAGGAAAGTCTCAATAGAGTGAGTGAAATTCTTCATTCAAATATAGAATTGTTTACAAAATTATCTGAAAAATTTCCTGATGTAGAAACTTTTCAAACACAGTTGGAAAAAAATGAAACAGCTTTAAATGAAATCAATGGTGTTGTTGAGGTTTTACAGGAGAGTGGAGATTCCATCATGAGTGTTATGGATATCATGCAGTATCAGGATATTCACAGACAGAAAATCGAAAGGGTTATAAATGTAATGCGTGCATTGTCAAAGTATATGAATACACTTTTTGAGGGGAAAATTGATGATGAGAAACGTGTCTCTTCCGCAACGCACATAGCCGGGGATACGCACAATGAGCTGGCTTCTACAGATGATATAGAAGCGCTTTTAGAACAGTTTGGAAAACAATGAATAAGAAAAAAGTAGAATTGCTGTCTCCTGCGGGAACTCTGGAAAAACTAAAAATTGCACTTGATTTTGGCGCAGATGCTGTTTATGGCGGAGTCAGTCATTTCTCACTGCGTATTCGCTCAGGAAAAGAGTTTAGCTTTGAAGATTTTGAAGAGGGTATAAAATATGCTCATGAACGCGGAAAAAAAGTCTATGCAACGATAAACGGATTTCCGTTTAATTCCCAGCTTAACTTACTGAAAAAACATATTGTAAAAATGGGTGAGCTTGGGCCTGATGCTTTCATCGTGGCAACACCGGGCGTGTTGAAACTGTGCCATGATTTGGTACCGGATATGCCTCTGCATCTCTCAACACAGGCAAATGTCATGAATGTACTTGATGCACAGATTTACCATGAAATGGGTGCGACACGCATTATTACTGCACGAGAAATTTCTTTGCGTGATTTAAAAGAGATTAAAGCGGCTTTACCTGATTTGGAACTTGAAGTTTTTGTGCATGGTTCTATGTGCTTTGCCTACAGCGGACGCTGCCTGATTTCGACACTGCAAAGCGGGCGTGTTCCCAACCGTGGCAGTTGTGCTAACGATTGTAGGTTTCCTTATGAAATTTATGCAGCAAATCCTGAAACAGGTACACTTTTTAAGCTTGAAGAAGAGGCGGGTATCGGTACCTATATTATGAACTCAAAAGATTTGAATCTGGCTTCGCATATAAAAGAGATTTTAGACAGTGGTGCTGTGGATTCCATTAAAATTGAAGGGCGTACAAAAACTGCCTATTATGCGGCCACTACAGCAAAAGCATACAGAATGGCAATAGATGACTACTATGCCGGAAAGATGGACACTGCACGCTATCAGTATGAACTGCACTCTTTGCAAAATCGCGGATACACAGATGCCTATCTTGTATCACGGCCGTTTGAAAAACATGACACACAGAGTCTGGACTTTACGATGCAGCTTGGCACGCATCAGGTCAGTGGTGTTGTCACTGCCGATGGCACACATTTTTTATGTAAATATAAAACATTTCCAGGGGATGAGATGGAAGTTGTTTTTCCTTTGGGCAGTGAAGTGCAAAAGGTTGATAACGATATAGGCTCGACATATGAAAGAGACGGAAAAATTTTTGTGAAACTCAAACAGCTCAAAGCACAAAACGGAAAAATCTGGGAAGAGATTCACAGTGGCAATGTCAACCCGATAGAGTTGCCGACAAAATTTCCACCCTATACATTCTTTAGAATACCGGCGAGTGCTGATATGAATACAGCTCCAAAAAAGTAAATTTAAAAATTAACAAGAAGGGTAAACGAATATGAAATTTGTATCTATAGTAATAGGCTCAAAAAGTGATTATGAGGTAATGCGGTCGTGTTCTGACACATTTGAAGCATTTGGCGTGAGCTATGAGATGGTTATCTCATCAGCGCATCGTTCCCCTGAGCGTACAAAAGAGTACATAGAAGAGGCTGAGAAAAAAGGGGCTCAGGTTTTTATAGCCGCAGCAGGAATGGCCGCGCATCTTGCAGGAGTTTTGAGCTCAAAAACAATCAAACCCATTATAGGTGTACCGATGTCAGCATCTGCACTCGCAGGCATAGATGCACTGCTCTCAACTGTTCAAATGCCTGCCGGAATGCCTGTTGCTACTGTTGCTATAGGCAAAGCAGGAGCGATAAACTCTGCGTATCTTGCTATGCAGATACTCGCACTAGACAATGAAGAACTCAGTATAAAACTAAAAGAAGATCGTATTGCAAAAGCAAAAAAAGTAGAGATGGATTCTTTAGAGATAGAGACTATTATAAAATAGCTACAGCAAAAGAGAGGTTTGGCAATGAAGTGGATGAGCGATGAGGAATATAGTCAACTGACGGGATTGGATATAACTTCTATTGAAGATTTGATTGAGAGGGGTAAATTAAGTGTAAAAATTGAAGACGGCATTCGTTACATTGATCCGTCAAAAGGTGCGACAGAAGCCGTTGTGCCTGCCAAACTTAAGGAACTTGCGAAAAAAAACACCCATGAAATGCTTGTCCAGCCTGAGTTCGTTGAAAAAACCATCGGAACTATCATTAATCTGCATGAAAAAGTTTTGGATGCAAAAGATGAAACACTCGAAGCTGTACGGGTGGAAAATGAGTTTTTACGCGAAGCATTGGCTTCTTTGCAGGAACTGTATGATGAAGACAGAAAAACCATTCATACTCTGCAAGAACAGCTCAAACTTTCACAGCAGGAAGTTGAATTTATGCGCCGCAAATATAAACTTATGTGGAACAAGGCTATTGATGAACATACTGGAAAAGCATGACCATAGATAATGAATGTGTCGGATGTATCATTAACCAAAGTGTGAAAGTCGCTGATGCAATTGGTGCAGATGAAACTTTAAAAAACAGACTCAGAACAACTGTGGAAAGCATGAGTAAAGATTTTTCTTTTTCAAAAACGCCTCCGGAAATTGCTGCAGATGTGTATGAAAAAATGTCAGAGATTGCAGAGAAAGAAGATTTATATGCAGAGGTCAAAGAACTCTCAACAAAAAAAGCCCTTTCCTTTATTCCGTTTTTAAAAGAAAAACTCTTTACATGTAATGACAAACTTTTGACAGCCACAAAAATTGCCGTAGCAGGCAATGTGATAGATTTGGCTGCTCAGGTAGAATTTGATTTACAGGAAGAACTTGAGAAAATTTTTCATACAGAATTTTCTCATAATGATTTTGAAGCATTTGCAAAAGTATTGCAAACTGCACAAAACATTGTTGTTCTTGGTGATAATGTCGGAGAACATATTTTTGACTCTTTGTTTATAGAGACTTTACAGGAACTCTATCCGAAACTCACATGTACCTATATGGTACGGGGTAATCCTATAATCAATGACGTTACATGTAAAGAGGCAAAAGAAGCGGGTTTTGACAAACTTTGCAATTTGGTTGACAGTGGTGTTAATACGCCGGGATTTGTATATAACCGTGCAACAAAAGAGGCGCAAAAGCTTTTTGATGAGGCAGATTTGATAATCAGCAAAGGCATGGGAAATTATGAATGTCTCAGTCCGAGTCACAGAAAAAACATCTGTTTTTTACTCAAGGTAAAATGCAATGTTGTTGCCAACTCATTGGGCAAAGAAATCGGTGATATAATTTGTAAACTTGCATAAGGGATCAAAATGTTAAAAAAAGTTTTCGTAGGAATATCTGTTATCAGCGTAATGCTCTTTGCAAAAATAGAGTATTCCATAAGTGCAGTTGGTATGAGTATGGATTATAATGAGTACAAAGACGGAAAACTTTTAGACAGTGAATCTTCCCGACTCAGTGATTTAACAGGTGTTGAGCTTACATACAATTATATAATGAAAGAAAATGATATATTAGATTTTAACAATATTGTACTAAGTATTATGGCATTGGATGGAGATACAAAATACTTAGGATCGTATATCGGATCAAATCTTGGTTATGGTAACTTAGTGAGCACTACATCCAATAAAATTTATGATATAGATTTGGATTTTATACATACATTTCACCAAACTGTTAATTACAAATTGATGATATCTTTAGGAGTTGGATATAGATTTTGGCGAAGAGAACTCTCGGTGCAGCAGGTGGAAGATTATAAATGGTACTCTTTGCGCCCCAGTATTGCATTGTCCTATAATTATAAAAATCTGAATATAACTCCGAGATTTGAGTATCAGTATGGCATAAGACCAAGAATGAAAGCTAGTGATTTTAATCAAGAGTTTGTACTCGGTTCGGCAAATATTATGCAGTTGAGTATACCGATAAAATACACATTTAACAAAAGCCTGTCTATTTATACTGCTTATACATACCAGTATCAAAAAATCAGAGAATCTGAAATTGTTTATGACAGCAGCGGTACAGGGTATTTGGAACCGGAAAGTAAAGCATATAACGAATACATTAAATTTGGAATAATTTTTAAATACTAAAAAAGTCTCTTTAGTTATAATATCAAAAACAAATTGAAGGCAAAAAATGGTTACTTTTAGCGAAATGTTACTCAAACTACAAGAATTTTGGATGAAGCAGGGGTGTAATATTGTACAGCCTTATGACATTCCTGCAGGAGCGGGAACTTTTCACCCGGCTACATTTTTACGTTCACTTGACTCTACCCCTTGGGCAACGGCGTATGTCGCTCCCTCTCGCCGTCCGACAGATGGCAGATACGGAGAAAATCCAAATCGTCTTGGTTCCTACTACCAGTTTCAGGCACTCATCAAACCCTCACCGGACAATATCCAAGAACTTTACCTGCAATCTTTGGAATATTTGGGACTTTATGTCGCAAAACATGACATTCGTTTTATAGAAGACAACTGGGAGTCCCCGACACTCGGTGCATGGGGGCTTGGCTGGGAAGTATGGCTTAACGGTATGGAAGTGACACAGTTTACTTACTTTCAACAGGTCGGCGGGATAGAGTGTGACCCTGTGGCCGTTGAAATTACCTATGGAACGGAGCGTCTTGCGATGTATTTGCAAGGTGTGGATACTGTTTTTGATATTGTATGGAACATTGCGCCTGACGGCAGTAAAACACTTTATAAAGATGTGCATAAAGAGAGTGAGATAGAGTTTTCAAAATACAACTTTGAAGTAGCCGATACAGCAATGCTTTTTGCCGATTTTAACGCCAAAAGTGAAGAGTGTTTACGAACGCTTGAAGCCGGATTGCCTTTGCCTGCCTATGACTTATGTATGATGGCATCAAATACATTTAATGTTTTAGACGCCAGAAAAGCAATTTCACAGACTGAGAGACAAAATTATATTTTAAAAATTCGTGAACTTTCAAAAGGGTGTGCAGAACTCTATAAAGAACAGGAAGAAGAACGCAACAAAAGAGTGAATTATTAAAAAAATTTAATTTTTGTGATAGAAATGTGTCATTAAGTTACACTGGAGAAGATATATGAATTTAAAAAAAAGTTCTATTGAATTAAATATAATATAATGTTATGATTAATTAATATAATTAAATAAAGGTATAAAATATGGCTCTAATAAAGATTTTTATTGCTTCAATAGTTCTTATGTTTAGCATAAGTGGATGTCAGGGTACCAACAGTGATTCAAGTACTATAGTAGTAAATAGTGCTCTAGGTGTACCATCGGTTAAAATCCGCTTAGAAAATAGCAACATTGATATAACTGCGAATGCTCAAACTGCACAGGTAAAAGTTCTAGCCTTCGATGAAAATAATCAATCGTTGCAATCAGGTTCTGTCTTTGTACGTTACCCAAGTGAAATTGTTAGTCAAAATGTAAGTGGCGGTACATTCCGTGAGAATGAAGTAGCTATAACAAATGGTGAAGCGATTTTTACATTTGTCGGACCAGACCCGTTAAAAGCTATAAACCCTTTGGATTTTACTTTTGTATATAAAGAAGATACAAATGTTACAACAAATTTGACAGTGAATTATAAACCAGCAGTTCCTACTGTAATTTTAACTAATAATAGTGTAACAGTAACCACTAACAGCCAAATTGTAAATATAGATGTGAAAGTCATATCTGAAGACAATACGCCATATCCAGATGGAAATGTAAAAATATTTTATCCGGATGATGTAAGAAGTGGTCGTGATATAGGTGAATTTGCCAGTCCAACTGTTGCTGTGTCTAATGGAATAGCCAGTTTTGTATATACAGCCCCAAGCAGATTAGACGAAAATACTTCAGATATAGTTTTTAAATTTTATCATGAGGCTAATCCTTTGGAACCAAAAACATTTACAGTGAAAATTGTTCCTGACGTAAACCAAACAGTACTTAACAGCTATTTGCTGCAAAGTACTCTCTCGGATGAAAATGCTACAATTGGAATAAACAGCAGTAAACTGATGTCATTTTTTATAACCGATGATACAAACACTCCTATTTCTGACAGTAATGTGACATCGGTTACAATAGAAATGTTAAATCCGATATTGGGACAACTAGAGGACACTAAAGGAAATTCTGGCAACAGTTTAACAATACAAAATAATAATAATGTTACTGTAAACCTTCAGACAAATACTGTTTCCGGTATTCTTCCGTTAAAGGTTACAGCAGTTTTTACAGACTCAAATAATAATCAGCAAACATTAACGAAAGTTTTTAATATAGTTGTGTTGTCCGGACCTCCGAGTGCTATCAGTTTTTCATACGCAGGAACCGATTCACAGTCAAAACAAAACGATGCCAAGATGATTGAACACTGGGTTATTACCGTTACAGACAGATATAATAACCTTGTCAATACAAATCCTGCAGTTTCAATGGGTGCTATAGTCGGGTATGTGAAAAGTTCTCCGCGCGCAGCTTCTAATGCAGGAAACTATCTCTACTATGAACCTACGGAAGTGAACGGAACTATTAACAGTTCCAGTAATAATTTTACAACTACTGCAAATGTATTTGACAATGTGGATCAGACAAATGATTATTTGGTGACTTTCGGAGACGGATATACATATAACGTTTCAGGAAAGTGGGATATTAACACAAATAACAGTAATACCTTAGATCTGCAAGATACCTATGAAGGAAATGATACTTCAAACTTGGGCTTTGCAGTAGGGCATAACTACAGACAGGACACTTGCGAATTTGGTACCGAGTGGGTTGCAAATGTTTATCCGGAAGATGCAGGGAACTATGTCATTGACAGTACAGGAAGTATGCGTATAAATGTAGAGTATGACTATTATCTTGTTGGAAAAGATGTTGTTCTGTGGGCTAATCTTGTTGGAAAACAATATGATAACAATACGACTGTAAAAATAGGAGAAGCCCGTAAGATTACGCTTAGAGGTGCGGGATTGGTTGGAGAAAGTTATAATTTTGCAAAAGGATTTAGTGGACTAGTCCGATTAAAAGTTTCAATTGCTGATACAATTGAATGGTATAGAAATGCTAGATTTGGATATAATATACAGGTAACAGCAGATGATGCAAACTGGACAGTTACAGGAAGTTCAATGGATAATAGTATAACTTCATGTGGTAACAATAGGGGAACAGGATACGTAGATATTAACTTTACTTCACCTACAGGTTCGGCAGGAACAGTGAGTTTAACAAACCTTATACTTCTTAATGAATTTTAACAACAAAGGAAAAAAATGAGAAAAAAAGTAAAAAAAATAATACTGGCACTGTCTTTGGTTTCATGTGCAGTTATGGCAAATGATACACAATCTCTCGTTGGTATAGAAGGCGGATACAGCAGTCTGAGTTATGAGCAGAATATTCCATACAACAATGACACATATACACTCGGTAGTGCCGGAGTTAAAGTAGGTGCACAAAATAAAAATTATAGAATATTTGCGGGTGCTCGTTATTATAATTCCAAAAATTTTGATTATATGACGACTTTAGGTGTTGAGTTGCAGTATCTTATAAATGTATCTCCGACTGTGAATTGTTTTATTGGTCTGAATGCAGGAATAATCAATATCGGTTTTACAAGAAATAATTTTTCAAGAACGATATCAGATAATTATTATGGTGGAGATTTAGGATTAAATTTCCATGTTGCAAAATCAATAGATTTGGAATTAGGTTTGCGGGTTATGGATATTGAAGCAGAAAATACGCAAAATAATATTACATATAAATTTAACACTTTGGTTTCGGGATATGGCAGTATAATTTATAAATTTCAAATGGATTAGTTTTTTTTAATATGACATTTTGTAATAATATTGATAGTTTATAATTTATTAATATATAATTTTTAAAATAAATTATATGGGAAAATTATGAATTTATCAAAGGATGAAGAGGCGAAGTTTCGTAAGCTTGGGATTAATTCTGTTTTGGAACTTGCCTTACGGGTGCCTCATACCTATGAAGATTACAGACTTCATGAAAAATTACTTCCGCAAAAAGCACAGCTCATAGATGCGACGGTTGAGTCTGTTTATAAAGCTCCAAATTCTATTCAAATTACTTTTTTTGCGCACAATCTCGGACATACTGTTCAGGGAGTGCTTTTTCGTCCCAAGTCTTACATGCTACATCAGTTTAAAGCAGGGGAACGGGATTATTATTATGGTGTGATAGACTGCAAGCAGGGACACTGTAGTATGAGTATGCCGAAAAAAGTCGCTAAAGTAGGGACGATTACCCCAAAATATAAAACGGCACTCAGAAGCGATGTTATGCAACGGCTTGTACAGAGTTGTCTTACAAAAGAAAACCTGTTACATGTAAAGTTGCGTGAAGATATTGCCGAGGAGCTGTTAGCACTTCATTTTCCAACAGATGAATTTTTACAAAATAAAGAGTACAGTGAAAAAACATTTCAGGCGTTAAAATACACGGAACTTTTTTCCTATATGCAGATGCTAGCCGGAAAAAGACGTTATTTTCAGGCGCTCTCTTCACACTCAAAAGAGTATAAGTCATGGTGTAAAACGCTCCCTTTTATATTGACTGATGAACAGTTAAAAGCTATAGACGATATTTATCTGGATTTGAAAAAAGATGTAGCGGCAAAACGTATGGTTGTGGGAGATGTAGGGAGTGGAAAAACAATGGTTATTTTGGCTGCTGCCTATATGAATATGCCAAATCGTTCAGTGCTTATGGCTCCGACAACCATTTTGGCAAATCAGCTCTTTGAAGAAGCCCAAAAACATCTGCCCCAATTAAAAATTACGCTTGTCACAAATAAAACAAAAAAAAGAGATTTAAGTCAATATGATTTTATTATAGGTACTCATGCACTTTTATACAGAGAATTGCCACAAGCTTCACTTATCATGGTGGATGAACAGCATCGATTTGGTACATTACAGCGCAATATGCTGGAAAAACTCGTAACCGAGCAGGAATTAAAACCGCATTTTATTCAGTTTTCAGCCACTCCGATTCCAAGAACACAGGCGATGATAGAGAGTGCACATATAGATGTGAGCCTCATTACTACCACACCTTTTACTAAAGATATAGATTCCAAAGTGATTCATAAAAGTGACTTTCAATCCTTACTGTTACATGTAAAGGCTGAAATAGCAAAAAACAATCAAGTGTTGTTAGTGTATCCTCTGGTACAGCAGAGTGAAGCGTTTGATTACCAGAGTATAGATGAAGCACGGGGCTACTGGGAAAGAAATTTTGACAATGTTTATGTGACGCATGGGAAGGACAAAGACAAAGAACAGGTACTGCTTGATTTTCGAGAAAAAGGCAACATATTGATAGCGACCACTGTTGTGGAAGTCGGTATATCGCTGCCTCGTTTGAGCACTGTTGTTATAGTGGGAGCAGAGCGTTTGGGACTCTCAACACTGCATCAGCTTCGTGGACGGGTGAGCCGTACCGGTTTAAAAGGCTACTGCTTTTTATATACCAACAAAAAAAAGTCTGAGCGTTTAGAGGAATTTATACATACAAAAAGCGGATTTGACATAGCAAATTTGGATTTGAAGTTTCGAAAAAGCGGTGATTTGCTCAAGGGGATTTCTCAAAGTGGAAGCCAGTTTAATTGGGTAGATTTTGCACAAGATGAAAAAATAGTTAAAATGGTAAAAAAAGATTTAAAAGCTGTTTCTAAGCCTTAGTCTTTAAAGGCACAAAGCCCGCACTTAAAGTACGGGTTCCGGGTTTAATAGAGTCCGAATTTTTTGTTCCCCATTTTAAAAAGAACACGTGTTTTGTTTTCATTGTCTAAAAAGATTTCAAATGTTTTATCACTGTTTTTAAGATCTTCCAAAACATCTTCGACTTCACGAGGCTTGTAGAGTTCAAGCTCTACCGGAATGATTTCATCTTCCATTGCCTCTGCAGCAGCTTTTACATCGACTTCTTCAGCTTTAACTTCATTTAAACCGACTTTTTGGTGGTCAGTTACTTTGTCGTGGAGACGGCGGAGTGATTTTTGTGCTCTGTTTGTTGCTAAATCAATTGCAGCATAGGCATCCTCATCATTTTGCTTGATTACTATAGTGTTTTTATGTGCAAGATTGATGACAAACTCAACAATAGCATGTTCTTTGCCCTTTTTTGTCTGTGTAGAGACAACAACATTTACCGAAATAATATCTAAATTAAATTTTTTTAGTGTTTCGATAGAAGCTGAAATATGCTCTTTTAAAGCATCAGTAAGTTCTACATTTCTTCCTGTCATGCTGATATTCATGATTAAATCCTTTTTTAGTCTATTGGAAAAAAAATTATACCATTAAAAAGTTTAATAAAAAGTACGAATCTATAATTTTTGCAGAGTTCTTTTGAAATATCTGACAGGTTCAGTAGCAACTGTTGTATCATTTACATCTACGGTTATATCCATAAGAACAGATCCGTTTTGTTCGGGTGTGGTGACTATTGTATAGAGTGTGCCTCTATTTGCAGCAGGTATAGCATCGCAAACAGCTTGTGCCTCATTGACTAAAGGTGTATCGGGATCATCATAATACACATATTGTAGTTTGATATTAATATTATAAAGTGTGTCTTGAGTGAATGTTGTGTCTAAATTAGAACAGGGAGGGCTTTGCGAGATTCTCAAAAGTGCATACTCCGCTGCACTGTGCGCAAGAAGCACGGACTGTTCATACAGGTAAGTATCTGTAGTACGTTTTGTTGTTTGGGAAGTAAGACTTATTGCCAATGCCATAATAGTCGCAATGATGACAATAACGGCAATTGCCATAATCATAGCAATACCTGAGCGAGTGCTCCTTAAAATACTGTTTTTTCTTTGCATAAAGAGTAATCTCCTCCATCTTGACTGAGTACAGTACTTTTTGCACATACCTGAATCTTTATAATAGAACCTATGGCGGTAAAACGGAAGGTGCTGACATTTTGCATAAGCAAACTTCTTTTCCCATCTGTGGCTATCTCACCTTTCCATGGTTGGTAATTGTAGTAAAAATATAAGTTATTGTTTTGTAATACAATTGCATTTGCCGTCCATGAAAGTTTATAATATTCATAAACCTCATGAAAATTTCCAGTACCAGCAGCAGGAATAAATTGACTTATATTGGCGTCATTGTTAATTGGATGCATTGTGCGATTTTGATCAGTAATTTGCCCATTCCATCCGTAACCACTTTGAATATCACTATCTGATCCTATAAAATAAAGAGCACCGTCATTAATGTTACTATCATTATTAGAGAGTACTGTAATAAGTCTGTTTTCAGCAGATGTATTTGTTTCGGGAGAATAAAGAGCATTACCATTACTTGTATTTGAACCCAAATCTATAATACCACTCCAGTTTGGAAGAGAATTACCTCGGAATCCGTCTTCATCGCTTGCAATCCACTCGAGTACTGTAAAACTATCACCAGTTGCATCTGCTACGGCTACAACCGTTCCATTTATTTCTGTTCTGGCAATTACAGAGTCTTTAATTCTCCCTTCTAAGCGTTTGGCTATAAACTCAACTGCCGCTTCACTGTTTGACTGGAGTTCATGGTTTATTTTTGAAAATATAAAACTGTTGTAGGCTTGAGCTAAAAATTCTACACCAAATTTTCCTATAATTCCCATGATGACAATGACAAATACTAACTCAAGCATAGTAAAAGCAGCATGTTTAAATCGCATTAAAAGCTCCTTTTAGCATAATCTACTTCGCCAATATTGGCACTATAGGTATGAAGTTTTGTTGTAATGTTACCATCTGAGTTTTTAATTGTTATATCAACTCTTTTCATATTTTTACTAGCAGCAGTCGTTTCGTTGAAATCTGCATAAGAAACATTTATCTCCATTGTGTAGTTGTTTTTGTATCCCTCGGCTGAAGTTACCACACCGCTATTGTCTATAAATAAATGAACTGAAACATTATTAAAATCATCCATATCATTATAAATACCGTTGTCAGTTGCTTCAAATCCTAAAACTGCAGTTGGTTGCACTACAGAAAAATTATTGTCGAGACATCTTCTGTGTTTTTGCTCAAATATATGCCCAGACCGTCGTTTTGTAGTTTGGTTACAGTCATTAACACTTGTCCAAATTACTTGCGAATAGATACTATTATTTGGGGTAGAATTTTCATCCCATTGGTATGTCAGAATTTCATTAAGTTTGCCAGAACTGGCAAAAATTGCTTCTTGAACAAGATTGGTGTCTATACCCTTAGATATTGCTTGATTCATCATTGGGAGTGATATAACTGTAATAGATATAACTACAATAGCAAAAATCAACTCAATCATAGTAAAAGCATATCTTCTTACCACATAAGTCTCCTGCTCGTAGTGTCAGATGCATTGTTTAATGTGGTAGTATTTGTCTCATGCACTCCAGCCCAGTCTGTGTTAGAACTGACAAATTCTACCTGAAACTCATTTTTAGTTGCATTGGCATTGTATTTATTATAGATGAGCCAGCTTGAAGCATTGTTTTCCATTGTAGTTTTATACGGATAACCTTTTGTGCCATCATATGTTAAAGGCACTAAGGTTATACCTGTGTTGTTGGTTAGTGTACCAACAGTAACTGCTCCTGCACTATTTTTTTGTGTAATTGTACCAGGCGTACCATCTTGAGGAGCTGTATGTTGAGTATTGATAAACCATCGTGGATCGTCTGTACTGTTAGAATTCGTACCATTTGGTAGAAGTGTTTTGTTGCAATCATTGCCATAACAATATATTTCATAAAAGAGCGAAATATTTCCATCAGTGTCTACAATAGTTTGTCTAGGTGCGTGTGTTCGTCCATAGTAGTGTCTAATAGGAATAGTCGAATTTAAATCTTTTACACCTTTTGTCGTTTTGTTATTTACCAAGTCAGCATTAAAAGTGCAATCCGCGGCCGCATTTGTACAGTTGACCTGATACTTTATAAAAGTAAGTGTTGTCGGGTTGACAGCAGTCTCTTTTTTTCTCACATAGTTCATATTTAAGTGTGTCTGCATTGTGCCGTTTAAATTTTTGAAAAAATATTCTTTTGTTGTTTGGATGAGTATATCATCACTTTGTTGTGTTGCATTTGACTCTGTAAGAGTAATATCGAGTGTTGTATTGATTTCGCCACTTGAATTGATATCATGAAAGCGTACTTTGTAATCGACATGATCACCGTTTGAATCATTTAAATCTCTGTTGCTTGTAGAAATGTTTATATCCAAAGGTACTGCATAACATTTGTCTACAAAGTTTGTAAGGGCAACATTGTTTTCGCCTAATGCTGTAATGCTCCCGTTTAAGTGGTAAGACATATTCTCATCCAGTGTATTGTTAATGTCTGCCATATAGATATACGGTGTGGTGCTTGGTACAGGAGTAAACAGCAATCCGATAGTAGGGGTGACAGCTGTTCCTCCTGCAATTGCATTGAGATCAAACTTATATGGATGGAATGTTATATTATAGTCTCTATATTTTATATTTAGATTGCTATTTGTATGATTACTTGTAATTGTACAACCATTGAGTGGTAGTGCATTAGTTGTAGTAGATGGATTCTGTACTATATCTGAATCTTTGATACAGTCCGGTATATTTGCATTTAAGAAGTGACTACCTATATGGTGATTCATATATATTGGATTATTGTCCACTGATGTCCAAGTGGTGTCTTTTACATATAATCTGTATTCTCCAACTTGATTTACAGATGTATTTTGATCGATTACACCATTTAAAAACCTTAAATTTGAAACTGGCTTTTTGTTTGCAGTATCATTACAGCCACTTGTATCTGGTACGTTTCTAGGTTCCCATTTATATTCGAATGTGTCACTAGAGGATATATTAAATGTTTTTGTATACCCGACTGAAGGTTCATTATCTGCATAGCTTGTTGCATTAATCTCTAAGTTGTAGTTATAACCAGAACTGAGATTTAGTACTGATTCTGATGGCGAAGATACACCTGATATATTATCGGCAATTCTTGTTAATGAAGCAGACGTTGTTTGGTTTTGGTCATTGAACTTGATTGAAAAAGCTTCTGGACGGAGTGAAAAGTTGTCTCTTGAACATATATATTTTGTATTGTATCCATATATACATTCCATACAGGATTTTAACTGGGTTTTTGAAATTATTGCACCATCCGTACCACAAGCTGTGTTTATATCATTTGTGGAATTACCATTGACTTCAACAGATTGCGAACATGATGAGAGGTTTGCGAGTAGTTCATTGTAATTGTTTATGGTATATTGATCTGCTCCAATCATACTAATGTTTACAAGAGAATCACTACCTTCATTTGTCAAATTTAAAGATACTCTAAATGCACTGTTTTCTCTAACCTCTTTGAAAAAGCCAGTTGGTGGTGTAAAATCTACTATGCTTACATTGTTCTCAAAAACAACCCATTCTCTGTCTGTAATGAAATTATACTGTTCAAAACAAGATGCGTCAGTATTATGAAAAGCACCGGCGTCTATAGCTTCTACTGCTACTATCGTTGATTGTGGTTTAAGAGTATCATAATTGTTTGGATCTAATGCAATAACTTCAAACCTTCCTTCTCTTTTTATAACTTGAGTTGGCAAATTATAATATTGAGTATTGTCATTATAGTAGTTTTTATGTACTATGTTAAAAATTCCACTGGTTGGTGTATACTCAAATGCTGAACCACTACACATTGGTATTTCTTTAGCAAGTTTTAAAAGATATGGAATAGTGGTGCCTGCAGATGTTATATTATATTGTGCAGTAAAATTTATAGGCATATTGATGTTAGAGGTTTTTGGATCTAATTGATAGTAAAAGTAGAAATAATCATTTGCTTGCATTGTGCCAATTGATACACCTTGTATATAACTATCTCCACTACTGTTTGCATCGACTGTTTTTGGTATTAAGTCTCCAATTTGTGCAAGTTTTGTAGTTGAATCTATATATGGTGCCTGCGTTGTATTTATATCTAAAACATTTATTTGCATATCTGTTACATTTATATCTGAATCAACAAGGTTTCTTAAAAAAATGGTAACTTCTATAGGAGAGTTTGTAGATACATTTCCAATTATTGAAGGGTCTTTTGTTCCATCATTATCTTCTGTAAAGTATCTGTTATCTTGTTTATAAGCATAATCGTAACAAAACGTAGGTACATATAACTCTGTTGATAGTGCTATTGCGTCAACAGTATAAGCATCTCCTCCTGAAGATAGTTCTATTTTTGTAGATGTTTGATTATTTTGAATGATTTGAGGATGTGCAGTATCTCCATCAGCACCAATACTAAAAGTGTCTATATCAATACCCATTGTATTTGGTATATCTGGGTTTCTTATTTCATTATTTGTTATTGTAGAATCAAATATATTTGTTTTACTATTTGGATATGCTGTATTGTTTGTTACATCTATTAAATTACCACTGGTATCTGCAACTTTTAGATAGTCTTGTCCAAACTCTGTAGTTTTTTCTCCTTCAACTGCAAAAACAGATATTGTTGAGACGACATTTGATGATTTGGGTGTTAAGAATCCGCTAATATTAATATCTATAGTATTACTATAAACCTCTTCATATCCACTATAGAGTGAAATATGCTTATATGTTTCATTAGTATTTCTATAGACAACTGCTATGCTCCAAGCACCATAGTTGCCATAGTTTCTCATCCATCCTTCTGTAGATGCTACATCAGCTACTGTTACAGTTATGGAACTACCATTAAAGTCTAAATTTGTAAATTGTTGAGTTATATCTTTATATGCTGAATATCTAGAGTAGTTTAGATTTTCACCATTAATTGTAGCATTAGTACTTTCCGCAATTTCTGTCCATCCTTCAGTTGAGTCATATCCATCTGTAGTTGTCGTTATACTAATATAGTTCCCATCCGCTATTTTTAATTTAACACTTTTAGATGCAGATAACTGAGTATCTATAGATGAACCATCTGCAAAATTATGAATCATACCAGACCAGTAGAGCCTGGCATATATAACCTCACTGTTGGCAGGAATTGTTAATGTTGAACTTGAGGAATTTTTTGTAGAGTTGTCATTATCAACATCAATATATTTCATGTAAGAGAAGTTATTTGCATCATAATTACTAACATTAGTCCAACCATTTGCCCATACATACTGAACTTGACCATTTGAAATTCCTAGCCCGTAACTTGTTTGATCGTCAGATAAAAAGTAACCTTCATCTGTTTCTTTATTGTTATTTGTATCTACTCTTAAGATAGTATTACCTATGAGTTTGATATCTCCATATACTTCTGTAGCATATGGAGTAGTGTTTTGAAATTGTACTTCAGCCGCATAAATTGTATAGTTGATAAGAGAGAACAATAATGTTGTTTTATATAATAGGTTCATTCTAAATCCTTGAGAAAAAGGGTACACAATATTTGGGCTCATGTAGTGATTAACAGAGACAAATATAACATTATACTCTTATATTTGCTTATAGGCAGCTTAATTGTAAAATTAATTAATTAAGATTAAATTTATCTATATTACTGTAAATTATATATTTAGAAAATAAAAAGGATTAATATGAAAAAGTTAGGCTTAAGTATTTTGGTGCTGTGCGCATTTTTAGTTGTAGTCTCGAGTGCATTAGATGATAAAGCATCGAGAGATGAGAGTAGTGCAAAACCAACAATTACTAATTCAAACAGTGGAGATGATTCCGATTACAGTGATTCAAGCAGTGAAGATTCAAAAAGCAGTGATTCAAGCAGTGAAGATTCAAAAAGCAGTGATTCAAGCAGTGAAGATTCAAAAAGCAGTGATTCAAGCAGTGAAGATTCAAAAAGCAGTGATTCAAGCAGTGAAGATGATCCTGATTTAGGAGTAATTCTAACAGAAAAAGATTTAGGGTGTGGTACTCAAGATATAACTTTTGGTCACTGTATGAGGTATCGACATATGTATGATAGCGATAATCATAGTTCTGAAGCAGAAAAAATGAAAAAAGAATATAAATATTGGATGGGAATGAAACCTTGTCTTGTCAAATGTGTTATGAAACATGGTGCTCATCATGGGGATAAAACAAAAATGCCAGAAAAAATACGAGCTTGTCAAAAAGAATGTATATGTACACCACTTATGAAATGTAATATGAAATATAATCCTTCAAAAGGTGGTGGTCGTTGTAAGAAAGATTAATTCTTCTGTTCTGAGTTCTCATGATATTTTGTAGGTGATATTTAATATATTATGTGCATCACCTACATTATTTTTATAGATCTTTTTGAAACTGTACTGAGATAGCTTAAAAATGTGTATAAGAACAGTGTCATTCCAAACATTTCAAATAATTCTTCTATTGCCTTTGCAAAGTGTTGTACTGTATAATTTTCAAGATTATAATGATTTATTATAAAGTAGTAGAGATTAAAAGTAGATTTTTTATCTAAACCTTCGATAAAGTCCAATAACACTGCTGTTGTAAGAAAAGAAAATGCCAAAACAATAGTAAGCATCATTTTGCTCCTACCAAAAATTTTCCATAAAAATACAAGCATAAAAACTCCAATAAAGATAAAAATAGGGAGCAAGATTATTTGCCATGAGTAGCTAGGAAAAAAACTAAACATTGTATGAATAAAACTATTTTCATTGTTCTGGTCTGTGGCAATTAATTTAAATGTAGAACCTAGCCTCTCATGTATTAATGCTCCATCATCTGCGGCTAGGTATGTAAAAAATGATCCAAGTATTATCCATCCAGTTTTTACAAATTTATTTATTTTTTGATGGTGAGTATATAAAAATAGAATAAGCCATAAAGTAAGTGCTGTCAGTAATGTCTGAGCAGTCATAAACCATGATGAAAGACTATCTTCTCTTGCTATATTAAAAAGCCTTCTTATTGGCCCATAATTAATAAATTTATTATAATTAATAATCACATCTAAAACCAAAAAAATGATTTCTATAGATATAAAATAATATAAAATTGTTTTAGCAATGCTAGATGCATGGATTTTAATTTCTATATCATTGTTCTCTTTTTGCATACTTTCTCCTTCTTTGATTGTTAAACAATTAAACAAAGCATAATCTATACCTAAATACTTATGAGATTTTATATTTATTCAAATTAAAGCAATTATCGTTCTGCTTTTAACACTTGGTTTTTATTGAACTGAGGTTATTTAGTCAGTGCCTCTTGCCTGTATAAGCTCAAATTTAGTAAGGGTTTGCTAATATTTCACTTCTTTTAAACAAATGGCCTGTTAGCTCAGTCGGTAGAGCAAGTGACTGAAAATCACTGTGTCCTTGGTTCGATTCCGAGACAGGCCACCACTTATTCAGATATATTTTCTCTTATCTCAGATATAAAATTTTTGAAATCATTTATAGAATTTAAAAAATTATAGAGTTTCTTTGTGTCAATTGTTGTATATTCATGGATAAGAAGATTCCCAAGTCCTATCATTGCAATGTATCTTGGGGTATTAACTTTGTTGAGATATTTGAACCTGGCAAGAAGTTCTATACACTCTCTATAGTTTTGGGGCTTTCCCAAGTTAAAATGATTTGTCACTTTACAGCTAACATCTATCATTATTTGTATAGATTCAAAAAAACCATATCGCAGTTCCCATTCATAGCGTTTATTGGCAGCGATATCTTCTGCTTGCATTTCTTGTTTTAGCTCTTCTAATATTTTTATATTTTCTTCAAGCTGTTTGAGTTTTGGCAATATTTCCATCTAATATCCTTTGCTTGAATGTCTCGTTTTGTTCATCGATAATATGTTTGAAATCAAAATAATAGTGCATAGAATTTTCTTTAAAAATATTATATTTTTTATGATTATGTATAAATACAGGTATATGGTTTAAATATATATTGTACGCTAAAAGTGGAGAGTTTTTATAAAGTTCATTTAGGATGATAAAATCTATTTTATTGTTAAGTTGTGTTTCAAGATCGGAAATAATTTCTCCCATCTCAAAAAGATCCAACTCTTTTGTAGTCTGCACAGCAATGTCGATATCACTCATTTTATGCTGTTGGTTGTTTGCATACGATCCAAAAAGAAGAGCATTTTCAATTACTTCATATTTTTGCAAAATATTTTTTATTTGTTCAATCAACATCCATATAACCTTTCAATGGTCTCTTGTGTAATCTTAATTATAACAAAATATTTCCTGTTTAATCCCTATTATATAACTTTTGGATAAAATAACATTCAATTTAAATTAATTAGGATATTTTCATATGAAATCAAAATTCTCTTTTGTATTTGCTCTCTCTTTTATCATTTTATTTACTTCGTGTTCAAAAGAGGTGGACGAATATAACAAGCCGGCTGTTTACTGGTATGGCAAAATTGTGGAGTCTATTTCATCCGGAAATATTGACAAAGCGGATGACTACTATTCCTCTTTGCAGGGGGAGCATATCGGGTCGCCTCTTTTGCCTGAGGCAACCATGATTCTTGCAATTGCGCATATGCACAATGAAGAGTATCTGCTTACTGAACACTTTTTAAATGAATATGTCAGAAGATATGCAAATGCGAATGAGAGAGAATTCGCGGAATTTTTAAAAATCAAAGCAAAATATTTGGCCCTTCCAAATCCAAGACGTGATCAAGGACTTATACTTGAGGCCATAAAAAATGCTAAAACATTCAAGCAAAATTATCCGCACTCTACGTACTACTCTTTGGTAGATACAATGCTGACAAATTTATATCTTGCTGATGCCTCTTTAAATAAGGAGATTGTCGATTTGTATACCAGACTTGACAAACCGGAATCGGCAGCATATTATCGCACCTTAAGAGTAGAACCATGGATAAAATGGGATGAGGTTGAACGTGCAAAAATACCATGGTACAGAGAAGTATTTGAGGGAGACGGCACATCCAGTTGGTATGCTTTTATGATCCCCGATACACAGAGTGTTGTCTCTAGAAATACAATTAAATCAGATAATAATAAAACAAAATAATATAAGGAAACTATATTTATGAAATTAAGCAACTACGGAGAATTTCCTGCTGATATCCCGGTGATAGCAGAAGATGAACTTTTTTTATATCCTTTTATGATTTCACCACTCTTTTTAAGTGATGAAAAAAATATTAAGGCGGCAACAAAGGCTATTGAAAACAATTCTTTGGTGATAGTCTGCCCGACTAAGCCTGGACATGAAGGTGAAAGAGAGTATGACGCGCTGTATGATGCAGGTGTAGTAGGCTCAATTATGCGTAAAGTTTCGCTGCCTGATGGACGGGTCAAAGTACTTTTTCAAGGGCTTGCCCGTGCAAAGTCTTTATATAAAGTTGCAGAAGATCCGCTTATCGCCCATGTAGATGTAATGCAGTCAACAGAGGTTGATTCTTTAAAAATTGATGCGATACTTGAAGTTGTTCGTGAAAAAGTGAGAGCTTTGGCTGCTGTAAGCAACTACTTCCCGCCTGACCTTTTACGAACGATAGAAGAAAATCATGATCACAATCGTATCATTGATCTGATATGCTCAACAGTAAAACTCAAAAAAGAGCAGGCCTATAAGCTTTTTGTCGAAACTGATACAGAAAAAAGATTTTTGGATCTTATCGATCTGTTGATTGATGAGATAGAAGCAAATAAGCTTCAGCGTGAAATTCGTTCAAAAGTGCATACACATATAGAAAAAGTCAACAAAGAGTACTTTTTAAAAGAGCAGCTCAAACAGATTCAAAAAGAACTCGGAACAGATACATCCCGAGAAGAAGAGATAGAAGAGTACAGAAAAAAATTAGAAGCCAAAAAGAAGAAAATGGGAGAAGATGCATACAAAGAGATAAGCAAGCAGCTAGAACGCTTTGCCCGCATGCACCCGGATTCTTCGGATGCTTCCATGACGCAGACATATCTTGACTGGGCTTTGGATCTTCCTTTTGGTGCTTTGGCAAAGAAACCGCTTCGCATAGAGAGTGTGGAAGAACAGCTCAACAAAGACCACTTTTCGCTAGAAAAACCAAAAGAGAGAATTGTGGAGTACTTTGCAGTAAAAGAACTGCTTGAACTGCGTGGTGTTTCAGCGAAAAAAAGTGCCGGAGCGATATTGTGTTTTTCGGGTCCTCCGGGTGTCGGAAAGACTTCTCTTGCAAACTCTATAGCAACTGCACTCAAGCGTCCGCTCATCCGAATAGCACTGGGTGGTCTTGAAGATGTAAATGAATTACGCGGGCACCGCCGTACTTATGTCGGGGCTATGCCGGGACGCATAGCACAGGGGCTTATAGATGCGAAAAAAATGAATCCTGTGATAGTGCTTGATGAGATTGATAAAATTACCCGCTCGCAAAGAGGAGATCCGACTGCAGCTCTTTTAGAGATTTTGGATCCTGAACAAAACAGCGAGTTTCGGGATTATTATCTCAATTTTGATTTGGATCTGAGCAATGTAATTTTTATAGCAACGGCAAATGATGTCGGGCGTATTCCTGCTCCTTTGCGTGACAGAATGGAATTTATCACATTGAGTTCTTATACGCCACAGGAAAAGTTTGAGATAGCCCGCCGTTATCTGTTGCCGCAGGAGATTAAAAAACACGGACTCAAAAAATCAGAACTCAGCATTTCAAAGCCGGCACTAAAAGAGTTGATACACAGTTATACGCGTGAAGCAGGTGTCAGAAACCTGCGCCGCCGTATAGCCGAAATGGCGAGAAAAGCAGCAATGGAACTGTTAAAACACAGTGATATTACAAAAGTATCAGTCACACTGAAAAACTTAAAACAGTTTTTCGATAAAAGCGTCTTTGAGATTGAAAAAACAGACAAAGTACCTGTTGTCGGTGTAGTCAATGGACTGGCATGGACTGCTGTAGGCGGAGATGTTTTACGAATAGAGAGTATCCGTATCAAAGGCAAAGGCAATCTACAGCTTACAGGCAGTCTGGGTGATGTTATGAAAGAGTCTGCAAGAATTGCAATGAGTGTTGTAAAAACACTCATTGACAAACGAAAGCTGAGAATTTCACAGGACAACATTCCGCTTACTTTCAAAGAAAAAGAAGAGATTATAGAGGTGGATCCGAGTGAGGTTTACAAGCGGTATGACTTACATGTACATGTACCGGACGGTGCAACGCCCAAAGACGGACCAAGTGCGGGTATAGCCATGGTAACAGTCATCTCTTCCATTCTTGGTTCATATAAAGTACGTTCAGATGTTGCAATGACAGGAGAGGTTTCTTTGACAGGAGATGTTTTACCTATCGGCGGATTAAAAGAGAAGCTTATCGCTGCATATAAAGCCGATATGACCAAGGCTTTGATTCCTGCAAAAAATTATGAAAGAGATTTGGAAGATATTCCAAAAGAAGTAAGAGAAGCACTTGAGATTGTACCGGTTAAACGGGTAGAAGAGGTGTTAAAACAGGTTCTTGTGTAGAACTTGTTTTGATTTGTTGTAATGTTAAAAAAAGATAATATATTGCTCAAAATTTATATAGACGGTGATGCCTTTCCAAACCTTTTAAAACCGATAATTTTGCGTCAAATAGAAAAATACGGCATAAAAACCTATGTGTTTGCAAATAAAAAAATCAATATCGGAAAATCAAAAAATATAGAGTACATTATTGTGGATGCAGGTGCAGATGAGGCTGACAATAAAATTGTACAAAGAGTGCATTCTGGGGATTTGGTGATTACTGCAGATATTCCTTTGGCAGACAGAGTTATAGATAAAAATGCCCATGCAATAGATCACAGAGGTGAACTTTACAGCAAAGACAACATCAAACAGTATCTTGCAATGCGGAATCTCATGGAGAGCATCAGAGAAATGGGAGAGATAACGCAAGGCCCGAAGCCTTTTGGTTCAAAAGATGCCGAACTTTTTGCAAATCAGTTAAATATGTTTTTGCAAAAATATATGCGATGACTTTAGATTTCGTCATTTTTCCAGGCAAAAATGGCATCATTTAAACTTTCAAATCCGCTTTCTTTGCCGATAATGAAGATTTCATCAAAAACATAACAGGTGACTCTTGTATTTGGTTCAAGTAAGAATACGGCATATTCTTCATTCTCTTTTTGATTGACAGATAAAACACGCATACTGTCAACTATATCACCAACCTGTGGCGTTACATCAAACTCAACATTAAGTAATTTTTTGCCGTCGCTACTGTAGATTGCCATGATTGCCTCTATTTTTTTAGTATAATACAGATACTTATTATACTCAAAGAATAGGAAATATATGAAATCCGTTATATTTGTTTGTCTTGGCAATATCTGCCGTTCTCCGTTGGCAGAGGGGATTGCCAAAAAAATAGCACAAGAACATAAAATAGATATAAAAATAGACTCTGCAGGGACAGGAGACTGGCATATCGGCGAGCCCCCGTGTGAGGGTTCAATCAAGGTGGCACAAATGCACGGCATAGATATAAGTCATTTGAGGGCGAGACAGTTTACAAAAGAAGATATTGATTTATATGAGTTGATAGTTGTACTTGATGAAAACAACAGGGTGCATGTTAAGAAACTGGGTGCCAAAAATATAGAAAAACTGGGATGTTTTGCATTTAACTGTCAGGATGTTCCCGATCCCTATTTTTTTGACGGATTTGACGGATTTTTGGAAGTCTATAAAATGATAGAAGTTTGTGTAAATAATCTTTTTAGTGTAAAATTACTTCAAGAGGAAAAATAATGAAAATTGCAAAAAATATAACCGAATTAGTAGGCAACACGCCATTGATAAGGCTGAATGAGGCATCAAAGCTGACAGGTGCTGTGATATTGGGAAAATGTGAGTTTATGAATCCGACAAGTTCGGTCAAAGACAGAATAGGGTTCAATATGATCCGCCGGGGTATAGAATCAGGACGTATTGGGGCAAATACTACGATTATTGAACCTACAAGCGGAAATACAGGAATTGCACTGGCAGCAAACTGTGCAGCTCAAAATTTGAAACTTATTTTAACGATGCCTGAGTCTATGAGCGTAGAGAGAAGAAACCTGCTCAAGGCTTTAGGCGCTGAACTGGTGCTGACTCCGGCTGCAAAAGGGATGAACGGAGCCATTCAAAAAGCAGTGGAAATTCAGGCAAATACACAGAATTCTATAATTTTACAACAGTTTGAAAATCCGGCAAATCCGGAGATACATGAAATCACAACGGCACAGGAAATTCTCCGTGACACAGAGGAGAAGCTGGATGCTTTTGTGGCAGCTGTAGGAACAGGCGGAACACTTACCGGAACTTCGAAGGTCCTAAAAGAACATATTGCAGATATTGCTGTTTTTGCAGTGGAGCCTGAAGCTTCGGCAATTCTCTCAGGAGAGAGCCCGGCTCCACATAAAATTCAGGGAATAGGCGCAGGTTTTGTTCCTGCAATTTTAGATACCTCCTGTTACAGTGAAGTGATAAAAGTGAGTAATGAAGATGCCATAGCAACAGCCAGAATGCTGGCAAAAAAAGAGGGATTGCTTGTAGGTATATCTTCCGGGGCAAATGTATATGCTGCCATGCAGGTGGCTTCACGGGAGGAATTCAAAGGCAAAACGATTGTGACCGTTTTATGCGACACGGGAGAAAGGTACTTAAGTACAGAACTTTTCAGTGAATAAAATTCAATATTTAGAAACAATAAAAGCAGTTGATGCAAAACTGTTTCATCTTGCATACCATCAAAAACGGCTTGAGAAAACAGTTGGGCATTCCGGTATTATATTGGAAGATATTTTGCATCCTCCCGCATCAGGATTTTTCCGGTGCAGGGTTGTTTATGATGGCGAAAAATACAAAGTAACATACCATCAGTATAAAAAAAAGAGTATTCAAACCCTGAAGCTTGTTTATGATAATGAGATAGAGTATTGCAAAAAATATTATGACAGAAGCAAAATAGAGAGGCTGTTGCAAAAAAAATCTTTTTGTGATGACATACTTATTGTAAAAAATTCTCTTATTACAGATACATCCATTGCCAATATCGCTTTTAAATATAAAGATGAATGGATAACACCAAAAAGCCCTTTGCTTGAGGGAACGACCAGAGCAAGGTTGCTCGAGAGCGGGAAAATCAGAGAAGATGATATATCTGTAGATGATCTAAAGCGTTTTAAACAGCTTGCACTGATGAATGCTATGATAGATTTTGATATAATACCAAATGAAAATATAAGGGATATAATTTGTTAGAAAACATAATACAAGACAGAGATTTCGCGCAATTAATGAAAAAAAATATTCAGGAGTTGATTGTTCTGCTGTTTGAAAAAGAGCAGAATTTCGGTATTTTATGTAAAATCGAAGATGTGAGTTTTGCACCGGCATTGCCGGAAAGTATCAACACTGAATTTCGTCCGTTGACACTTTTCTTTTTGGCAGGATATACATTTGAGACTGCCAGAATAGAGGATGATATTTTAATTTTTGAGGCAGGTTTCGGTAGTGAAAATTTTGGCAGTGTTGTCCATGTGCCCTTGCTGAGTATTTTACAGATTATTATCGATGAAACTCCGGTTTTGATTAATATATCTGCATATAAAGAAGAAACAAAGAAAAAAGAGGCTGATATAGACGAAAGCGGAGTGAAAAACTCTATGGCATCTTTTCTCTCAAATCCGGAAAACTCCAAGTTTATAAAATAAAAACTTACCTACACTCTGTTAAGAGAGAGTAGGTAATTGACTACATTGTCGACAAAAGCGTCATGTTTTCTGTCTTTCATATAGGCTATGTAAAAACTTCTTGTAATTTTATGGTTTTTCAGTCTGGCTTCATAAAGTGTGCCGTTTTCAATTTCTGACTTGATGACATGACGGGACATAATGGAGACAAGCGGTCGTTCTGCGTTTTTATCTGCATGTAAAATAGACTCCTTGATGGAAGTCGGACTGGCAAGAACACCGATAACATTGAAATTATTACACTGCACTCCCATCTCTTCAAAAACTTCTGATGTCAGTCTTCTTGTGTGGGAGTCTTCATTACGACAAATCCAGTCAAAATCGAGTAAATCATCTGCACTGAGATGTTTTTTCATCGGCTGGTTTGAAAAAACGACTAATTCATCTTCTACCCATTCTCTGTAAATGACACCATCTCTGAAAACAGGAGATTCGATGAGGGCTACATCGATCTTTTTATCTTCAAGCTGATCGATAATGTTTGAAGAGAGATCCACATTCATAAAAACTTCATTGTTGATGCGTTTTTTTATTTCACTGAGATAATTCGGAAGCACATAATTACCGATTGCAAAAGAAGAACCCATGACAAAAGTGAACTCTTTGTTGATGATTTTCAACAACTCTTTTTCACTGCTGTGTATAGCTTTTTCAAGTCTTAAAGCGATTCTGTATAGATCTTCACCCTCTTTTGTGAGGATAATTCCGTTTTTCTTTCTATCAACTATTTTCGTATCAAGATAATCTTCAATGAACTTGATTTGCTGTGTGACAGCGGGTTGGGAAATCCCAAGTTTTGCTGATGCTTTAGAGAAGCTTTTCTCTTTTATAACCATCAAAAACGTGTGTAATTTCGCAAAATCTTTTAACATAATAATTCCTATAAGTATCAATAATAGTAAAATTATAACTCATAATTATAATTATTGCAATAGTTTTGTAATAATTTATGACATTTTAGCTATAATAAGTAGAAATACAACTTAGTAGTGAACATATATGGAAAAAATTTTTAATCATTTAAATGAGTCTCAAGCAGCAGCAGTAAAGCAAACAGAAGGACCTGTCCTGATTCTTGCAGGAGCGGGGAGCGGAAAGACGACAACAATTATTTCACGCCTGGCGTATCTTATTGAGGTTGTGGGGATTCCCGCTTCAAATACGCTTACCCTGACGTTTACAAACAAAGCTGCAAAAGAGATGAAGGAGCGTTCTCTCTCTATGATAGAAAATGTCGCCTATCCTCCTCTTCTTTGTACCTTTCACAAGTTTGGACTTCTTTTTTTAAAATTCAATATACATCTTCTCAAGAGAGCCAATAATTTTGTTGTGATAGATACAGATGATAAAAAGAGAATCATTAAAAAAATAAATTCCGAGCTGCCGACACCGCTGATAGCGAGTGAAATTTCCAGATACAAAAACTCTTTAATGACTCCTGATGATGCCTACAAGCAGACTGAACTGTTCAGTTACAAGCAGATTGCCGAAGTTTTTGCAGAGTATGAAAAATATTTACTCGAAAACAATCTTGTTGATTTTGATGATCTCATCGCGCTTACCTATAAACTTTTGGATGAAAATCCTGAGTTGGCAAAGGCTACCTCTCAGAAATATCAGTACATTATGATTGACGAGTATCAGGATACAAACGAACTGCAGTTTAAGCTCTTGCAAAAACTTTGTACAGTACATAACAATCTGTGTGTAGTCGGTGATGACGATCAGAGTATATACGGCTGGCGTGGTGCGCATATTCGCAATATTATGGAGTTTGACCAGGATTTTTCAGGCACACATGTCTTTAAACTCGAAGAGAACTACCGTTCACGTGCGCCGATTTTAAAAGTTGCCAATGCGCTTATCGAGCACAACCGGTCCCGTTTGGGAAAAAAGCTCATAGCAACGCGTGGCAACGGGGATGATGTGACAACACTCAATTCAAATGATGAAAACGAAGAGGCAAGAAAAGTTGCCGCAAAGATAGAAAAACTGCTTGAGAGCGGGGTACGTGCCAGAGAAATAGCTATTTTGTACCGTGTCAATGTTTTGTCACGTTCTGTAGAGGAAGGTTTGAACCGTTACGGGATTAACTATAAACTTGTGGGTGGTTTGCGATTTTATGACCGGGCAGAGATAAAAGACCTTATTTCTTATATCAGGGTGATTACAAATCATCATGATGACTTCTCTTTGAAACGTATAGTCAACAAGCCAAAACGCGGACTGGGTAAAGCAAGTTTGGATAAAATTGAACTCGCAGCTCAGAAAAAGGGAACTTCTATTTATGAATATATCACTCAGGCACCCATGGAAGAACTTGAAGGCTTGGTCAGAAAGAAAAATGCTGCAACGCTCAAAGAGTTTGCTAAAAACATTCAAGAGGTTGCCGGTATCGCACAAGCGTCTACTTATGAGTTTATAGATGCACTGGAAGAAACTTTTTCTTTGAAAGATATCTATAAAAACATGCAAGACGGACAGGAAAGAATTCTCAATATAGATGAGTTTTACGGTCTTTTTAGAGATTTTGTAAAAAAATCACCACAGAGTTCTTTGGATGAGTTTTTAAATGAACTGACGCTGCAAAGTGAACAGGACCAGGTGGAGGGGGAGAGTATCTATATGATGAGTATACATGCCTCCAAAGGTTTGGAGTTTGAACATGTTTTTGTTATAGGAATGGAAGAGGGCTTTTTGCCACTGACAGGAGACGGAAGTGATTTGGAAGAAGAGAGACGATTGGGATATGTTGCGTTTACCCGTGCGAAAGAGACCTTGACGCTTTGCCATGCCGGAAGCAGATTTTACAAAGGACGCAGAAGTGATTTGGAAAAAAGCCGTTTTTTCAATGAAGCCGGACTTTGCAAAGGTTCTTTAAAGTGTGAAAAAAACACAGCATTTAAAAAAGGTGATCTGGTACGGCATAAAATTTTTGGAACGGGGCGCATTATCGGTGTGAGTAAGTCGGGAAGAGAGTTTAAACTCAAGATTAATTTTGCAGGAACAAAACGCGATATTCTTGCATCATTTGTAGAGAAATTATGAATCGTCTTTTTGTTGCATACAAACCTTCGGGGGTAGGCTCAAACAAATATCTTTACAGTCTGAAAAAGAAGTATAACAACAAAAAAGCAGGTTTTGCCGGAACACTGGATCCTTTTGCCAAAGGCGTGCTTTTGGTGGGTTTTGGCTCACATACGAAACTTTTTAGATTTTTGAACAAAACACCTAAAAGATACAAAGCGACTTTGTGGCTTGGTGCAAAGAGCGATACCCTTGATACAGAGATGATAGAAGAAGTTGTACTTCCTGAACCTTTACATGTAAAGGAGATTGAAGCGGTGCTTTCATCTTTAGAGGGAGAGTTAGAGTATAAACCACCTATTTTCAGTGCAAAACGGATAAACGGACAGCGTGCGTATGATTTGGCACGTGCGGGAAAAGAGGTTGTTCTCAACACCATCAACTCAACTGTTTATGAAATGAAACTGATTCACTACTGCCATCCCTTTGTGACCTTTGAAGCAAGTGTAAGTGAGGGAACTTATATACGCTCTTTGGGAGAGATGATCGCGCACAGACTCGGTATTGCCCATGGAAGTTTAAGTATGCTTGAACGACTGAATGAAGGACAGTTTGTTTATGAGGATGAAAAGCCTCTGAATATCAAAGAGTCTTTAAATATTGCACAGAACTATTACCTGGGAGCGCCTGAGAATGTGCGGTATGGAAGAGTTCTTGCTTTAAAAGATTTACAACTGCAGGATGAGGGCAGCTATTGGCTGGATAACGGAGAAAGCATTTCCATAATTACAGTCCAAAACGGCAAAGTAAAATATGAATTAGGCAGGATAGAATGTTAGTACTTGCAAGAAAAGCAGATGAATCTATAATAATCGGTGACAATATTGTTGTCAAGATTATTTCCGTAGAAAACGGTGTTGTAAAACTTGGCATTGATGCACCAAAAGAGGTTGCCATTATAAGAAATGAGCTTATAGAAGAGGTCAAGGCAAGTAACCAGGCGGCTTCTATGGAAACTGTGAATGAAGATGACATTGTCTCTTTGAATAAAATACTGGGAAAATAAAAAGCAGATGAAAAAGTACAGGGCGTATGCCAAAGTAAATGTTTTTTTAAAAATTACAGGCAAAAGAGAAGAGTACCATGAAATAGTATCACGATTCATGCGAGTTGATGACTTGTATGATGTCCTCTCGTTTGTTTCGAAAAAAAATGTTCAGGCAAAAGCGAATGAGTTTAAAATACTTGGCGATTTTGATTGTACCACAACGCAAAACAGTATTTATAAAGCGTATAAGGCATTGAAGGAGGCTACAAAAAATCAGGCACTTGAAGAGCTTATGAGAACGTATGCCGTGAGCGTTGAAAAACACATTCCTGCATATGCCGGTCTTGGCGGAGGCAGCAGTGATGCGGCGACCTATTTGAAAATGTGCAATGAAGTTTTGCATTTGGGTCTGAGTCTGAATGAACTGGCCCAGATAGGTTTACGTGTAGGGGCGGATGTGCCGTTTTTTATTTATGGATACAACAGTGCCAATGTCAGTGGTATAGGTGAAGTGGTAGAAGCCTTTGATGAGGAGCCGCTTGTTTTTGATATTTGTACCCCTGCGGTAAAAATCAGTACACCAAAAGTCTATCAGGCCTACAGAAGAGACTTCTATGCACCGATAGACGGATTTCAGGCCGAGGCATTGAAAAAAAAGTCCTCCTTGGAAATTTTCAATACAATGCATGCCAATGAAGCAAATGATCTGTTTGCTCCTGCCTTGCAGGAGTATGAAGAGTTGGCACAATATTATCAGGACGGTTACTATTTCAGCGGAAGCGGAAGCAGTTTTTTTAAATTAAAAGAAGAGAAATACAATGGGTGAAACAATAGCAAAAAACAAAAAAGCGTATCATGATTATTTTATAGAAGAGAAATTTGAAGCAGGACTTGTGCTTACGGGGAGCGAAGTCAAAGGCATACGTGCGCATCGTGTGAATCTCAAAGACAGTTTTATCCGTTTTGTCAACGGAGAAGCTTTTTTGTTTAATGCGCATATCGGCAGACTCGAGACGACGCACCATTATTACGGGCATGAAGAGCGCGGAGCAAGAAAGCTGCTTTTACACAAAAAAGAGCTGGCAAAGATGCAAAAGGCTGTAGCACGTGACGGGTATACCATCGTGCCTTTACAGCTCTATTTTAACAAAAGAAACATAGCAAAGCTGCAAATTGCCATAGCAAAAGGAAAACTGCTGCATGATAAAAGAAATGATTTAAAAGAGAAAGACCAAAAAAGAGACATTCAAAGGGCTATGAAGGATTATTGATGAAATTTTTGCTCTTTTTATGCCTCTTTGTCTCCTCTCTTTTTGCTTTACATGTAAAGATAGTCAATGATGAGGTGGGTAACGGCAAGACAGCATTGGTGAAGTTTGCAAAGGAAAAAGGTATACAATACAGAGTCCTCTGTTTCGAAGACAAAAAGATAAAAATTTTTCCGAATCCTTTGAACAGGAGTGAATATTATGCCTTGATTCCCGTCTCCTATTACGACAAACCTGCTCAAAAAACCGTGAAAATTATTTATCTGCAAAACGGGATAAAAAAATACAAAGAGCTTGCTCTTAGAATAAAAGATGCAAAATACAAAAAAGAAACCATCCGTGTAAGTGCATCGAAAGTAAATCCGACGCTGCCCAAGATAAAAAAAAGAATCGCAAAAGAGTACAGGGAAGCTATGAAAATTTATCATACGGTAACAGACAAGAGCTATCTGCATTCAGATTTTATTTTGCCGGTGGAGAGTAAAATCACAAGTGCTTTTGGCACGGCAAGAATTTATAACGGCGCTTTGAAAGGGTATCACAGCGGGACGGATTTTCGGGCGAAAACAGGCACACCGATTAGAGCGTCCAATGACGGAAAAATCGTTTTGGTCAAAAAAAGATTTTATTCGGGAGGCACTGTGATTATTGACCACGGTGAGGGCATTTATACCTGTTATTTTCACATGAGTAAATTCAATGTCAAAACAGGTCAGCTTGTCCAAAAAGGAGAACTTTTGGGCTTATCGGGAAAAAGCGGCAGGGTTACAGGTCCTCATTTGCATTTTTCAGCTAGAATTGACGGTGTACAAGTTGATTCGTTACAACTTATAGCATTACTCAACAATAATTTAATTTTAAATAAATAGGAAAACAATTATGACACTTTTTCAGTTACTTATGCTTGGAGCATCTGCTTTTTTTGCATACAAAATTTACGAACATATACAAACACTTAAAGATCCTCAAGACAAACAGCACACAGGTGCTGATGATGAGCGAAGTGCCGAAGCGTTTTCTCCATTTGATGCCTCCTCTTTGGTGGAAAAAGCCGACGAAGAGATGCAAAAGGGAGATTTGCAAAAAGCGCTTGCCATTTACAGCGAGGCAAATATTAAAGAGCCAAAAAACCCTGAAACACTCTTTAAAATGGGTTATACACTGGCACAGCAAAACAGAGATGATGAAGCTATGGAGTATTACAAAGAAGCATTGGAGCTGGACCCGAACAATACCTACATCCATCAGGCGATGGCTTCACTGTATAGAAAAGCGGGTGAATATGCAAGTGCAAGAAATCATCTCAACAAGTCGCTTGAAATTGATGCCACAAACCCTATTACCTACTATAATTACGGGAACCTGCTTGTAGATATGAAGCATTTTGATGAAGCTAAGGGAATGTATGAAAAAGCGATACAGCTTGACCCTGAATTTAAAGAAGCAAAAGAGGAATTGAAAAAAATAGAGAAGGAAGTAACACTGTGAAAATATTGGAAATATACAAATATCTAAACGAACTCTCTCCTTTTGAAATTCAAGAGTCATGGGATAATTCCGGTCTTTTGATAGGTGATTTTAAAGATAATATTTCAAAAATTGCTTTGAGTATCGATGTGGATGAAAAACTGATTGATGCTTTGGATGAAAATACGCTTCTGATTACGCACCATCCGATTATTTTTGGCGGGCTAAAACAGCTGGAGTTTTCTAAATATCCTGCAAACCTTATTCAAAAAATGATTAAAAAAAATATATCAAATATCGCGATGCATACAAATTTTGATCAGACACACTTAAACGAGTATGTTGCAAAAGAGATACTCGGATACGAAATTTGTAAAAAAGACGGTTTTGTCGCATATTTGGAAGTAGATGAAGATTTTGATGTTTTTGCTCAAAAGGTTTCCAAAGCTTTTGGCCTTAAATGTGCAAGAACAGTGAAGTGTGCGCAAAGAGTGAAAAAGGTGGCTCTGACAACAGGGTCGGGATGTTCTTTGATGAAGAGTCTGGATGCTGATTGTTTTTTGACAGGTGATGTAAAATATCATGATGCAATGGAAGCAAAAAGTATAAAATTGTCTTTAATTGACATCGGACATTATGAAAGTGAGTACTTTTTTGCACAAATTATGCAAAAGCATTTGAAAATTTTAGGTTTAGAAGTTATAATTGCATCATCAGAAAACCCATTTACATATATTTAGGTCTAATAATACAGGTAATGGTAGAAGTAAACCCCTAAAGGATCCCAATGAACAAGCACTTAAAACAATTAATCGATCTCTCAATCATAGATAAAGAGATAGACGCATTTGAACCTCAGATTGAAGAAGCAAATGCAAATTATGAAGCGGCTCTTGCAAAAACAAAGAGCATAGAGTCAGATATTGAAAATTTAACGAATGAAATCAAAGAAGAAGAAGTTAAAAAAGCAAAAAACGAACTGCATCTCTCAGAACTTTCACAAAAACTTGAAGAAAATGTAAAAAAAAGCTCTGAAGTAAAAACAGAACGTGAGATGAAATCACTGCAGCTTGAGGAAGAGATAGCAAAAGAGCAGGTTACATTTGCCAATGAAGAGATTCAAAGACTTGAAAAAATCATTGAAGCAAAAAAAGAACAGATTGAGGCTGCAAAAAGTGCCTTGGAAGAGTTAAATGCAAATCTGGAAAGTGTAAAAGCTGATGTAGATACAAAACTTGAAAAAATACACAAAGAGAGACAAGAGGTTTTCAAAAGAAAAGAGACTCTTTTGTCAGATATCAATCAAAAAGGGCTTGCTTTTTATCAAAAAATCCGTCGTTGGGCAAAAAATACGACAGTGGTTCCTGTTGAAGAACAGGCATGTATGGGATGCCATATGATAATAGGCGACAAGGTTTATGCTGATGTCATCAAAGGTGAAGATATCACTACATGTCCCCACTGCGGACGCATCCTTTATGTGAAAGTCAACGAAGAGTAGGCTTGAAGCCGTTTTTTCTTTTCTATTATCTGCTGAGTGTAATGCTGTTTATCATAGCATTGCCTCTTTTGATATTACTTTCTTTTAAAAAAAAATACAAAGAATCAATTCCTGCACGTTTTTTTCTTTTTAAGAACCCTCCGTTTTGCAGTACAAATGCAATTTGGTTCCATGTCTGCTCTTTAGGTGAAGCCAGAGCCCTTAAACCGCTTCTGGAACTATTGGAAAATAAAAAGATACTTGTTACAACGATTACACAAACCGGACATAACGAAGCAAAAAAATATAATGCAGAGGTACGCTATCTTCCGTATGAAATGTATCTGCCGTTTTGGGTAAAACCGCAGAAAAAGCTTATCGTACTTGAGGCAGAATTTTGGTATCTTCTCTTTAGCATAGCGCGTTCACGCGGTGCAGAAGTTATTTTGCTCAATGCCAGAATTTCAGATAAAAGTGTCAAAAAATATATGAAGTTTGCCTGGTTTTATAAAAAACTTTTAGAGAATGTAGATATGGTTTATGCTCAAAGTGAAAGTGACAAAAACAGATTTTTGGCTTTAGGTGCAAAACACATTGAAGTGATTGGCAATATAAAACTGGCAGGTGAAATCAAAAAAACAAAAGAATACGAAAAGCCCGATGCGGAAGTCATTGTAGCAGGAAGCACCCATCCGGGTGAGGAACAAAGCATTTTAGAGGCATTTTTTGCCTATGAAAAAAACAAAGAGGCAAAACTTATAATTGTTCCCCGTCATCCGGAACGTTTTGCAGAGGTATATGCCTTGATAAAACGATACGGCAGGCAAAACAATGCCACAGTTTCCCGTTTTTCAGAAGGAAAGAGTTTTGCGGCTGATTTGATTTTAGTCGATATGATGGGTGAACTCAACAATATCTATGCCATCGGTGACATAGCCATATTGGGGGGTGCCTTTAAAAATGATGTCGGTGGGCACAATCCGCTCGAACCGGCTTATTTCGGATGTAAAATAATTACAGGGAAGCATTTTTTCCACCAAAAAGAGCTGTTTAAATATGTCCATCACGTGCAGTATGTTGAGCCGGATGAAATAGCTGATGCACTTGAGATGACAAAGGAACTGCCGCCTTCAATGGTAGAAGAGCAGATAAACCTGGAACCCGTGGTTCAAAAAATATTAAAAAATAAAAGGAGCTGGTAAAATGGCAACAGAAAAAGCGTATAAATTATTGGCACAGCAAGAGGGAATTTCCAATTCCAATGCAAAGTCTATGATAGACAGAGGACTTGTGTATGTTGGCAACAAAAAAGTGATGATTGCCCGTGGTGAAATTGATGAGCGAACGATATTCAGAGTACAAAAAGTAGAACGTGTCAAGCCAATTTTTGAAAATGATGACATTGTGGTAGTCGACAAGCCGGCACATGTAAACTCAGACGAGATAGAACGTCAGTTTAAACCGGCGGTACTGTTGCACAGGCTTGATCGCGAAACAAGCGGTGTTTTGATGCTTGTAAAAAATGAGGAATTTCGTCAGCGTGCTATCAAAGAGTTTCGTGACGACAAAGTTTACAAAGAGTATATCGCCTGGGTTGAGGGAATAATGACCGAGCCGATTGAAGTAGACAAAGCAATTACAACACAGAAAAAAAACAACAAAGCCTACTCAAATGTTTCTCCAAAAGGAAAACCGGCGAGAACGGAATTTTTTCCTGATATAGTGAGTGCAAAAAAGACAAAAGTAAAATGTATCATACACAATGGGCGTACGCATCAGATCAGAGTCCATGCACGTTATATCGACCATCCTATAGTCGGTGACGAGCAGTATGGTGGGCGTCGTGCCAAGCGTGTGATGCTTCATGCTCACAAAGTCAGACTTCTTGGAATGGAGTTTGTAGCAAAAGAGCCTAAGAGCTTTGTTACATTTGAATAATTAAGAAAAACTTAGTTACAATTTCGAAAAAAATTATATTTATTATACAAGAGGTGTTTTAATGTTTGGTACTTTAACAGATTCGTTTACAAATGCAATAAAAAAGATTCGTTTTCACGATGACGACAAGGCACTCAGTAAAGCACTCAATGAATTAAAAAAGAATCTTTTAAAAGCAGATGTCAACCATAAAGTCGTCAAAGAACTGATTCAAAAAGTACAACTGCGTACAAAAGAAAAAGGGATAGGCAAAGACCAGTTTCTTGAAGCCCTGCGTGAAACTCTCAACGAACTTTTAGATGTAGGCGGTAACAGAGGGTTTGTCTTTGCTCCCAACCCTCCGACTGTGATTTTGATGACAGGACTGCAGGGGTCTGGTAAAACAACAACAACAGGCAAGCTTGCAAACTATCTTAAAAACAAAGGTAAAAAAGTCCTTGTTGTCGCAGCCGATTTGCAACGTCTTGCCGCGGTAGAACAATTACGCCAGATTACCGCACAGATTGAAGTTGAACTCTATGATGATGAGTCGACTAAAAATCCTGTGGAAGTAGTAAAAGCTGCTCTCAACTATGCCGATTCCAAGATTTTTGATGTTGTGCTTATAGATACGGCCGGTCGTCTGGCTATCGATGAAGAACTTATGGGTGAGCTTGAAAATGTAAAGAAAGCGGCAAATCCTGATGAAATCTTTTATGTGGCCGACTCTTTGACAGGACAGGATGCCGTACGCACAGCAACGAGTTTTAAAGAAAAAATCGGGATTGACGGCGTAATTCTTTCCAAATATGACGGAGATGCAAAGGGCGGTGTTGCTTTGGGACTCTCTTCTCAGGTGCAGGTACCGCTTCGTTTTATCGGTCTGGGTGAAAAAATGGAAGATTTGGAAGTCTTTTTGCCGGAGCGTATTGTCAACCGCCTGATGGGGTTTGGTGATGTTGAAGGACTTGCTGAAAAAGTAACGAATGTTATTGATGAAAAGCAAGCAAAAAAACTGACCAAAAAGATTCAAAAAGGAAAGTTTAATTTCAATGACTTTTTAGAGCAGATGGAGCAAATGAAAAAAATGGGAAGCATGAGTTCTATCATGGGTATGATTCCGGGCATGGGCAATATGTCTAAAGCCATTAAAGATTTTGATTTTGAAAACTCAGGAGAGCTCAAAAACATCAAAGCCATGGTTGCTTCGATGACGAAAAAAGAGAGAGAAAACCCAGACCTGCTTAATAATTCTCGTAAACAAAGAATAGCAAAAGGGTGCGGACTTGATATCGTTGAGATAAACAGAATGATCAAGCAGTTTAAAAATGCAGGAAAAATGGCAAAGAAGTTTTCCGGAAAAAACGGTATGAAGCAGCTTCAGTCAATGATGGGACAAATGGGAGGTCCAGGCGGAATGGGTGGACTTCCAAGGTAAACATTGTAATTTAAGAAAAAAGTGGATATAATTCCATTTCAAATAAATCTTTTTAAACAATACCTCTGTGATAAAAAGATTTGTAGCCTGTTTACCGGTTACATGTGTACATCCAACTATAGAGATGGTAAGAGGGAAGCAAAATTATTTAAGAGAAAAAAGACTCTTCTGCATTTATACCTTCCCCATAACTTATCATTACAGTAATAAACTCTAAATATGTATATATGTAACCGGTAACAGGTAAATTAAAAACAACAGGAAACAAAATGACAGTAATTAGACTTACTCGTATGGGAAGAAAGAAAAGACCATTTTACCGTATCGCGGTAACAGACAGCCGTAAACGTAGAGATGGTGGTTGGATTGAGCTTATCGGATATTATAATCCAATGACAAAAGAGCTCAAAGTTGACAATGAAAGAGTTGATTACTGGTTGGGCGTCGGTGCTCAGATGAGTGATCGTGTGAAAAAGATCACTGGTCGTTAATTATGATTGCTGATTTTGTCGCACAATTTGCAAGACTGATAGCATCACACCCTGATGATATCAGAGTTGAAGTTCAAGAGGGCGATGAAATAACAGAAATAGTTCTCTATGCAAACCAGGCAGATATAGGGAAATTAATAGGAAAAAGCGGCAAAATGATTGGTGCTATTAAAACTGTGATTTCCGGATGTAAAGCCAAAGATGGTGTGAGTTACCGTATTAATGTCGAAGCAGTCTAGTAAAGAAAAGTTGTTGCATATAGCAACAATCGGTAAAACTGTCGGCATTCAAGGAGATATGAAATTGCATCTTAAGTGCGATTTTCCTGAACAGTTTGTGAAGGGAGCCACTTTTTTAATCAATAAAAGTGAACGCATTACTTTAAGTGATGTTGATCTCAATCGTGGATTGGTGCGTATTAACAGCATTGCAAATCCCGAAGATGCAAAGAAGTTCACCAATGCGAAACTTTTTACCACCTACGAAGAGACAAGAAAAAACTGCCATTTGGAAGAGGGTGAGTATTTCTGGTTTGATTTGGAAGATTGTGAAGTCTATGAAGATAACAAATGTCTTGGCAGAGTAAAAGAGATAGAGAGATTCAATACTACCAATTATTTAAGTATTGTTACGGATGAAAGTTTAGTCGAAAGCGGTTTGGCCAAGAGCTTTTTGGTTCCTTTTATTGAACCGTTTAAAGTGGAAGTTGACATTGAGAAAAAACGTATCACACTCAGTGGTGCTGTTGATATTCTGGAAGCTTCCTGAATGCGCTTTACTTTTGTCACTCTTTTTTCTGCTCTGATTGAAGGCTATTTTAAAGATTCGATTTTGAAACGGGCCATTGAGAAGGATATCATAAAGATAGACTATTTGAATCCTCGGGATTACTCAAAGAACAAACACTCTAAAGTTGATGATACGGCAGTAGGCGGCGGTGCAGGGATGGTAATGAATCCACAGCCGCTTTTTGATGCACTGGATGATTTGAAAAGTAAAGATGAAAATGTTCATATCGTTTTTTTGACTCCGGTTGCCAAACCTTTTGTACAAAATGATGCAAAGCGTCTGGCAAAGAAAACCCATATAGCTTTTGTGAGTGGAAGGTATGAGGGAATAGATGAAAGAGTTATTGAAAAATATGCGGATGAAGTATTTTCTATCGGGGATTATATTTTGACCGGAGGCGAACTGGCCTCACTGGTACTTTGTGATGCCATAAGCAGAAATAAAGAAGGTGTTCTCGGAAATGCCCAATCTTTGGAGATTGAGAGTTTTGAAACCCAACTTTTAGAAGCACCGTCATTTTCAAAACCACAAAACTATGAAGGTTTAAGTGTTCCATCAGAATACTTAAAGGGAAATCATAGTAAAATTCGCTCACTAAAATTAGCCTTGTCTGAAGCAAAGACCAAATTCTTTAGACCAGAACAGCTATTAAAGCATAAAGTCCAATCGCATTAATGCGATGAGCTTCCTGCTGAAGGAAACCCAGTGTTAACGTAGATGGCGGAATTATTTCCGACTTCGTATTAAAATAAACAGTGGGTTTCCTTAATATTTTATGAAATAAAATTTAAGGACTAAGTCTTATGAGAAATAAGTATATTGAAAACTTTGAAAAAGCACAAACTGCTGAGAAAAACATTCCAGATTTTCGTGCCGGTGATACTGTAAATTTAGCAGTAACAATTAAAGAAGGTGACAAAACTCGTGTACAAAACTACGAGGGTGTTTGTATAGCTAAGCGTGGTCAAGGAACTGGGCAAACAATTACAGTACGTAAAATCGGTGCTAACGGTGTTGGTATTGAGAGAATTTTCCCAGTTTATTCTGACTCAATCAATGAGATTAAAGTTATTCGTCGCGGTCGTGTTCGTCGTGCAAAACTTTTTTATCTTCGTGCACTTGCCGGTAAAAAAGCCCGTATTAAAGAACTTAGAAGAAAATAATTCTTCTGGGCTCTTGCCTTCTTCATATTTTATAACATTCCCACATTACACATATTTTTTAAACTCCGTAAAAATTAATCTAACTTTTTAGCATAAATAACAAATTCATAGTATAATCAATAAAAATAGACATTATTTGGATAACAATGAACTACATAGCAGACTTAAAAAATGTCGTAGAAATAAATTCCTATACAAAAAACACAGAAGGTGTGAACCTAGTCGGTGAAATTTTTGATGAATGGTTTGGGGCATTGGGTTTTGAAACTGTCATTTACAAACGCAACAATGTCGGTGATCATCGTTACTACAAGTCTTTACATGTAAAGAACTCTCCAAAATTACTTTTGCTCGGACATATTGACACGGTTTTTCCTCCCGGAAAATTTGAATATTTTACAGAAGATGACACCTGGGTATACGGGCCGGGTGTATGTGACATGAAAGGCGGCAATATTGTACTGCTTGAAGCGCTTCGCCAGCTTACATGTAAAGGCGTGAAAATTCAAAATATTGATATTCTTTTGGTCAGTGATGAAGAGACAGGGAGTGATGATTCCAAATATCTGACTGCGGAACTTGCCCGTGAATATGACTACTGTTTTGTGTATGAAGCAGCGGGAAGCAACCTGGAACTTGTTACCGGACGAAAAGGTGTAGGAACTTTTTTTATAGACATTCAAGGAAAAGCAGCCCATGCAGGTAATCATTACAGTGAGGGCTGTGATGCAAATTTAGAACTTGCATACAAGCTTCAAAAACTTGTGCAGTTGACAGACCTGGACAAAGGCACAACTGTCAATGTCGGAAAAATTGCGGGAGGAATAGGGGCAAATACTGTCTCTCCGCAGGCACAATTGGTTTTTGAATTGAGATACAAATATTCTGCTGAGAAAGAGAGAGTGTTAACAGCCATAGAAAAGATTGTGCAAACCTCTGTTGTTGATGGCGTAAAAGCAACATTAAGCGGCGGAATACAAAGAGATGTGATGCAGACAACAGAGGCTTCAATCACTCTACTTAAAAAAATAGAAAAAATTACACAACAGCAGATACCCGCAGAAGAAAGAGGCGGTGTCAGTGATGCCAATATTGTCAGCGCATGTGGTGTTGTGACACTTGATGGTTTCGGACCGTTTGGTGACGGAGATCATACAGTAAAAGAGCGGGCGAGCAAGGAGAGTTTTGTCAGTCGCATAAAGATGAGCAGAAAGCTTTTTGAGTATTTTATAAAAAATTTAAAATTTTAGGGGATGTCAATGAAAAAAAGAAAAATCGGCATGTGGCTGTATAAAAACGGTGGTGGAGAAAAAATAGCAAAAAAAATAACGAAAAAGTTGAAAGAGAGAGATATAGAAGTTTTAAATGATATCAATTTACGCCATGCGATTGCAAAAAATGCGCATATAGTCTACCACGGCAAAGAGTATCATGGAGAAAAACTCGATACACTGGATTTGTTTTTTTCCTATAATGCGGGGGAACAGACACAGTATCAAATGTACCTGTATCAGGCATTAAACCGGATTATTCCGATGATTAACTCTTATGCGTCTTTTGCTTTGACAGAAGATAAGTTTCAGACATCATTTGTGCTAAGAAACAGCGGTGTGAAAACGGCTGATTATAAGCTGTGCCATCGGGATGACGGGCATGAACTTAAAAAAATCATTAAAAAATGGGACAAAATGGTCTACAAGCCAACTGATGGCTGGGGTGGTGTGGGACTTACCAAAATCGAGAATGAAGCAAGCCTGGATATGCTTATGCCTTTTTTAAATCAGATGGATTTACGTTATTTTTATGTAGAAAAATTTATTGATTATGACAATACGGATTTTAGAGTTGACATAGTTGACGGTAAATTTGTCTCGTGTTATGGAAGAAAAGCCAGCGGAACAGACTGGCGGACAAATGTGACAAGTGGCGGCAGTGTTTTTGTACGTGAAGCAAATGATGAAGTTGTCAGTATTGCAAAAAAAGCATGCAAAGCAACAGGTGTGGACATTGGTGGCGTAGATATTATTTATGACAGAGAAAAAGAAGAATATATTGTTTTGGAAGTAAACGGCATTCCCGCCTTTGCTACTCCTGAACAGGAAAAAATGGGATTAAACTTTAATGACAAAAAAATTGATTTAATTGTGGATTTAATTGACAGAAAAACGAAGTAAGAGTATCATTTCAAAAAAATGAAGGCAACAGCTTGAGACAACAATATAGTTCATATGATGAATGTATAAATTTTTTTAATTCTGCTCAAAAGAGACATCCAAATCTTGTTAAAGTAGAGACAATAGGGCAAACATGGGAAAGCAGAGATATCATTGCTGTCTCAATCACTAAAAATGTAGACTTACATGTAAAGAAGCCTGCACTTTTTTACACAGGCACAATTCATGCCAGAGAATGGATAGGGATAGAACTTTCTCTTGCTTTTGCAAAATATATTTTGGAACATATTGATTATGATCCACAGCTTAACAAAATCCTGGATAATACAACACTTTATATGGTTCCCTGTGCAAATCCGGATGGTTTTGAATACTCAAGAAATCATTTTTCTTTTTGGAGAAAAAACCGTAGAAAAAATCCTGACGGAAGTTACGGGGTTGATTTAAACAGAAATTTCAGTGTAGGTTTTACCCCAAACAAAAATTATACTTCGAATGTCTACTCCGGTCCGGAACCGTTCAGTGAACCAGAAACCGCAGCCATTAGAGATTTTATACTCGAACATAAAAATATTACAATTGCTTTGGACTACCATTCTCAGGGCAATGTATTTTTTCCTGCTCACAATTTTATCCATGAAGATGCGGAGGATGCTATTGACCTGAATTTGTTGGCGGGAAATATGGCGGAAGAAATAAGAAAAGAGTCTTCTCGCGAATACGGCATTCATATGGGAAAACCGCCTGTGCATCTCATTTCAGGAAGCGGACGTGAGTTTTACTATTCTCAGGGAATTCTTTCTCTTGTAGCAGAAGTTGGAACGAGAAATATCAGTGACTACATTGAGCATATGAGTGAAAATATCCAGGAAAATATTCCTGCTTTGATTATGGCTCTCTCCGAAGTAAACAATTACAAAAAAGAAAACAACTTACAACGTGTTGAAAATTTTGTAGCAACAGGTATTGGGGCAAAAGAGGTAGAACTCAGCTGGGACTATATAGAAGACGAAACAATTTATTTTGAAATTTATCGTTCAACAAAACTTAAAGGGTTTGCGCAGGCCTCCAATCGAATTGCCATGACAAAAATGAAAAGTTTTACAGATTCCAATTTAAAGAGTTCGACAAATTATTATTATTATATTCGTGCGGTTTGCAAAGACAAATCAATTAAATCACCCTATGCTCAGCTTGTTGCGGTAAGAACAAAACCGGCTGAAAATATGTTTTCCAAAATTTTATATCCCATTGCAAGTAAAATAGGATATGTCGGAGAAAAGACCCAAAAGAACAGAGAACATTTTGGGAACAATTCCCTGTTTGTCGGAATTTCAGAACAAAAAGGGGAGTGTTACGGAGTGTGTGGGTTCTCCTTAATGACAATTCCGGAAAATGCGATTATTACAGCAGCAAAAATTTCATTTTATCCGATGAACCGGGTTGCTGTACAGGTTGAACGCTATGGTCAGTGGCGGGTTGGACAGATGGATGAGCGTACAATAGAGAAAATAGACAGTTTTGATGATATAAAAAATGCAAAAATGCTTTCTTATATAGATAGACCAACCTCTTCACATCAATTGGCTCAGGGTATATGGAGAGAATATCAGTTTGCACAACAGGAAATAAAAGTTCTTGAAAAAGCTTTAAAAAGACGGGAAGCCTATTTTAGAATGCAAGGACCGACCTCTTTGCCGCTTGACAGGTCTTCTCAGCTGATGCAGTGGGATATCGGGTATGGAAAATTCAGTGGAGGATTAACCTACAGACCAAAGCTTGATATTTCGTATACCATACATGAAGCAAAACTGGATATTCAATCTTCTTATGAGTTTACAGTCAATCATGACAATATAAAAGACAGTGCGCTTAAATCCGGATATGACGCAAGTGGAAATCTGAAATATGCATGCATTGAATTTGATTTATTGAATTTACCGGATATGGAAAATACCGTAGTGTCTGATGCGTATATAGATTTACAGGCATATCAGGTGAATACAAAAGAGAATAATTTACGTTTTCACATAGAACTGGTAGAGCCTATTCGCGGTGAAATAACATATGAAAAGATAAAAAACAGAAACATTATTGAAAGAATCGGATATGACGTAAGTATTACAGATATCAAGAGATCCTCTAAACAGAGATTTGTTTTTGATACATATGCAATTCAGGAAATGCTTGAGCTGGCAAAAGAAAACAAGAAAGCCTTTTTTGTAATTTCCGCTTCATCAGAAACCGAGATGTCCAAAAATACTGATGTAAACTGGATAGACAATAAAAAAATAGATAAACCAATTTTGACTCTGGATTATATCCGTAAAAGGAAAAATCCGCCAAAACAGGTAGAAAACTTACGGGCAAGTATGGAAAACGGAATAATAAAACTGCAGTGGGAGAATCCTGAAGACGACGGTTACAGAGGTGTTATTGTTGTGAAAAACAGATTCAAGGTTCCATGCTCTCCTTATGATGGGCAAAAACTTTATGGAGGCAGTGATAATTATACGTATGATAATTTTGGTGATTTGAATGTCCATAAATATTATGCAGTATTTTCATATGATGATGTTCCAAATTTTTCTGAGCCTGTATATATTGAAGTAAACAGTTAGAGGTTTGTTTGGGTCAAACCTCTAAAAAAAGTAACAAATAAAAAACTTCAAAAACTTTTTCAATAGGTAAATCCCACGAAAAATAAAACAAATCTTAATCAATATAGTTTGATTCAATCAATTGAACACTAAAATCATCACGATAAAGAGCATTTCTTTTAATATCTGCCATTGTAGTTTTACCGGTTAGGAGTACCTTTTTATCTTTGTTCTCATTTAAAAACAACTGATAAAGATTAACAGTAAAACTTCTAAGAATAGCTATAGAGAAAGGCTCTTTATATGCTATATGGTCATCTTCTTCAGTAAGCATATCTAAGTGATAGTGATATGTTTCCACTCTCCAATGTTGCAGTATCTTTTGAAGAAACTCTTTTGCAGTTGTTTTAAAGTTAGCCATTAAATATTGAGTTGAAATTGTAACTTCACCAGTCTGTGCATTTGTTAATGTTTTCGTCACTTTAATGAGTGATTGAATATTTTGAAAGTTCTCATGATACATAACTAAATCAGCACTTTTATTTTGAAAAACTTCTACTTTTCGAGAGACTCTTTTGTTGTTTTCAGTTAAATAGCTATCTTCATCATCAACTCTATCTGTAGGCTGATTAAACTCTTCTATGGTCTTTATAGCTTTCTCTTTGAGGTGTTTCTGGTTATCTTTGAGTTTTGCTATATATCTGTTACCTTGCTCATCAATAGTGTTGAGAATCTCTGATTGAGTAAGCAGTGCATCAAAGGAAAATATCTGTCCTTCATTGCTAAAAATATTATCGTTTAAAACCTCTTTGAGTGCAGTAATTTCGCTACTCTTATTTTTATCTAAAAACTTGTGAGCAAACACTATTTTTATATCTTTATCCAAGATATTTAGTATTGCTTTATGTCTTTCCTGTGTGTATTGACCATTCACGTCGCTACCTCTCAGCCACTTCCCGTCAATAGCAATATTTTCTTGTGCAATGAATGGAAAAAAGAACTCTCTAAATACTTTTTCCAAAGCATTATTATCTGTGTTTATCAATAAACGATGATATGTTGATTTGGAAGGAATCGTTATCTCTTCTTTATCAAAAATCTCTTTGAGTATTGCATTGTCTTTGTTATATATCATCCATGAAAATATATCCTTAAAAGTTGTATTTCCTTTGATAAGTGCAAAAAGTGTCATGAAAAGAACTTCGTGCAATGGATATTCTATCTTCCCTGTATCTACTCTATAGTCTGGGATACTTTTTAGCGATTCAAGTAAGGCTTTTGTGCGTGTTAATTTGATGGTAAACTCCTTGTTTTAGGAGTCTAAGCAATATTTCTTCCAGTTCTTTTGAATCTATTGATTAAGATTTATTTTATTTTTCGTGGGATTTACCTACTTTTTCAAAAACCCACCAAACATTAAGCGCTTTCTAAGCAAGACTCTCCTATAATTCCCATCCACAAACAGAGAGACCTTATTTAAAAGGCCTAAAGAGACTTCGAGTTGAAGCCGCTGAATATGTTTGAGATCATTGAAAACTAAGCAAGTAAGAGACTTTTTAACTTTAGAGTTAAAGAGATAAATTACTTAGAAATAACTAATAAACAACAACCGTCTATTCTATTTTGAAATCCATACAGGTTTACCTGAATGGTTCCCTTAATAGTAATAGATAACTATACAGTCTAGTAATAAGACCTTAAGCAGTTTTATTAAGACTTAAAATAACAAAGCCAATGATTTAATAATCTTGGGCAAAAGATCAGTAATTAAATTTATTTATCTTTTCATAAAAGTTAATAGTAAAGTAGAGTTCAATAAGCAAAAGACAAGAAGCAGCAGTGCTTCGAGCCTCGCGCTGAGCGAAACCAAGCGTTAGCGTAGGTGACGGAATTACTTCCGACACCGACCAATTATGGAGAGTTTGATCCTGGCTCAGAATGAACGCTGGCGGCGTGCTTAACACATGCAAGTCGAACGGTAACAGATAGTAGCTTGCTACTATGCTGACGAGTGGCGCACGGGTGAGTAATATATAGATAATGTGCCCCTTGGACCGGGATAGCCATTGGAAACGATGATTAATACCGGATACTCCTTCTGCTCATAAGAGTAGTCGGGAAATGGATTCCGCCAAGGGATCGGTCTATATCCCATCAGTTAGTTGGTAGTGTAAGAGACTACCAAGACGATGACGGGTAGCGGGTTTGAGAGGATGATCCGCCACACTGGTACTGAGACACGGACCAGACTCCTACGGGAGGCAGCAGTGAGGAATATTGCACAATGGGGGAAACCCTGATGCAGCAACGCCGCGTGGAGGATGACGCATTTCGGTGTGTAAACTCCTTTTATATGTCAAGAAAATGACGGTAGCATATGAATAAGCACCGGCTAACTCCGTGCCAGCAGCCGCGGTAATACGGAGGGTGCAAGCGTTATTCGGAATCACTGGGCGTAAAGGACGCGTAGGCGGGTTGGCAAGTCAGATGTGAAATCCTACAGCTTAACTGTAGAACTGCATTTGAAACTGCCGACCTAGAGTATGGGAGGGGGAGATGGAATTAGTGGTGTAGGGGTAAAATCCGTAGATATCACTAGGAATACCGAAAGCGAAGGCGATCTCCTGGAACATAACTGACGCTAAGGCGTGAAAGCGTGGGGAGCAAACAGGATTAGATACCCTGGTAGTCCACGCCCTAAACGATGTTCACTAGTCGTCGCTCTGCTAGTCAGGGCGGTGATGCACTTAACAGATTAAGTGAACCGCCTGGGGAGTACGGTCGCAAGATTAAAACTCAAAGGAATAGACGGGGACCCGCACAAGTGGTGGAGCATGTGGTTTAATTCGAAGATACGCGAAGAACCTTACCTAGCCTTGACATTGAGAGAACCTGCCAGAGATGGCGGGGTGCCCTTCGGGGAGCTCGAAAACAGGTGCTGCACGGCTGTCGTCAGCTCGTGTCGTGAGATGTTGGGTTAAGTCCCGCAACGAGCGCAACCCTCGTCCTTAGTTGCTAGCAGGTTAAGCTGAGCACTCTAAGGAGACTGCCTTCGTAAGGAGGAGGAAGGTGAGGACGACGTCAAGTCATCATGGCCCTTATGGCTAGGGCTACACACGTGCTACAATGGGGCGTACAGAGTGTTGCGATACCGCGAGGTGGAGCTAATCACTTAAAGCGTCTCTCAGTTCGGATTGGAGTCTGCAACTCGACTCCATGAAGCTGGAATCACTAGTAATCGTAGATCAGCAATGCTACGGTGAATACGTTCCCGGGTCTTGTACTCACCGCCCGTCACACCATGGGAGTTGATTTCACCCGAAATCGGGAAGCCAACCTTCGGGGGGCTACCGCTTACGGTGGAATTAGCGACTGGGGTGAAGTCGTAACAAGGTAACCGTAGGAGAACCTGCGGTTGGATCACCTCCTTTCTAGAGTAAAGAGCAATCATTCGTTTGATTGGCTCAACACAAGAAAATCTCACAAGAGAAATAGTTTATTGGTCATCTTCTAAGTCTTACTTGCTTAGTTTTCAGTGATCTGTGTTCATTTGAATTACGATTATAAATGGGGAATTAGCTCAGCTGGGAGAGCGCCTGCCTTGCACGCAGGAGGTCAGCGGTTCGATCCCGCTATTCTCCACCATTTTTGAGAATTTGCACTGAAAAAGCTTACTCACGTACGAAAGTACGCTACGCAATCTTTTTCAGCACAACTTCTTCAAAAATCAAACAAGTTTCTAAATTAAATATAAGTTCTTAAACACATAAGAATTTATATTTGGTTTAAAAACCAAACGATCATTAAATTACAATTGTTAAAGTCAACAACTATAATAAAGAGATTTATTATAAACTAAATAACTACAATAACAGATCATTCATCTTATTTAGTGTGATGATAATTCTAAAAGGAACTTGTTTCTTAATGGGACTATCAATAGTACATTAAATAAGGTAGTGAACGCAACATAGAATAAAAAGATATTAAGGGCCATAGGTGGATGCCTTGGCTAGTAGAGGCGATGAAAGACGTACTAGGCTGCGAAAAGTCTCGGGGAGCTGCCAAGAAGCTTTGATCCGGGAATTTCTGAATGGGGCGACCCAACGTGGTGCGAATCACGTTACCACCTTCGGGTGGGGCGAACCTAGGGAAGTGAAACATCTCAGTACCTAGAGGAAGAGAAATCAAACGAGATTCCGAGAGTAGCGGCGAGCGAAATTGGAACAGGGCGCATACATTTAGCACATTTGTTAGCAGAACATTCTGGAAAGGATGAGCATAGAGGGTGATACTCCCGTAAGCGAAAACATATGTGTGGAACTAAGGTATGGAACGAGTAGGTCGGGACACGTGTTATCTTGACTGAATATGGGGGGACCACCCTCCAACCCTAAATACTACTACTAGACCGATAGCGAACAAGTACCGTGAGGGAAAGGTGAAAAGGACCGCGGTGAGCGGAGTGAAATAGAACCTGAAACCTATGGCTTACAATCATTCGGAGCACTATTAAATAAGTGTGACGGACTGCCTTTTGCATAATGAGCCTGCGAGTTGTGGTATCTGGCAAGGTTAATCGAACGAGAAGCCGTAGCGAAAGCGAGTCTTAATAGGGCGACATAGTCAGATGCTGCAGACCCGAAACTGAGTGATCTATCCATGAGCAGGTTGAAGCTGGTGTAAGAGCCAGTGGAGGACCGAACCCGTAGAAGTTGAAAATTCTTGGGATGACTTGTGGATAGGGGTGAAAGGCCAATCAAACTCAGTGATAGCTGGTTCTCTCCGAAATATATTTAGGTATAGCCTCGAGCATTAGCGTATAGGGGTAGAGCACTGACAGGGCTAGGGCTGCTTACCGCGGTACCAAACCCTATCAAACTCCGAATACTATACGTGTAACCTCGGGAGTCAGGCGTAGGGTGATAAAATCCTATGTCGAGAGGGGAACAACCCAGACTAACAGCTAAGGTCCCAAAGTTTTATCTAAGTGGAAAAGGATGTGGAGTTGCTGTGACAACCAGGAGGTTGGCTTAGAAGCAGCCATCCTTTAAAGAAAGCGTAACAGCTCACTGGTCTAGCGATTCTGCGCCGAAAATATAACGGGGCTAAGATAAACACCGAAGCTTTAGATTTACAGTTTACTGTAAGTGGTAGGAGAGCGTTCCATTCAGCGCTGAAGGTATACCGGTAAGGAGTACTGGAGCGGATGGAAGTGAGCATGCAGGCATGAGTAGCGAGAAAAGAAGTGAGAATCTTCTTCGCCGTAAACCCAAGGTTTCCTACGCGATGCTCGTCATCGTAGGGTTAGTCGGGACCTAAGTCGAGTCCGAAAGGGGTAGACGATGGCAAATCGGTTAATATTCCGATACCGACATTACATCGTTTGAGTGATGGGGGGACGCATAGAGTTAAAGGGGGTCACTGATGGAAATTGTGGCTCGAAGGACGTAGGTCGACACATAGGCAAATCCGTGTGTCAAGCGACCGAGATCTGACAGGCTGGTCAATCTCTTCGGAGAGCGACCAGAACCCTTGATACTGTCGTGCCGAGAAAAGCCTCTAAACGAGATGTAATGTTGCCCGTACCGTAAACCGACACAGGTGGGTGAGATGAGTATTCTAAGGCGCGTGGATGAACCCTTGTTAAGGAACTCTGCAAACTAGCACCGTATCTTCGGTATAAGGTGTGCCTGTAGTGTTAGAGAACTTGCTTCTCAAAGCACTTATAGGTCGCAGCAAAGAGTCCCTCCCGACTGTTTACCAAAAACACAGCACTCTGCTAACACGTAAGTGGATGTATAGGGTGTGACGCCTGCCCGGTGCTCGAAGGTTAAAAGGATTGCTTAGCATTAGCGAAGGCATGAATTGAAGCCCGAGTAAACGGCGGCCGTAACTATAACGGTCCTAAGGTAGCGAAATTCCTTGTCGGTTAAATACCGACCTGCATGAATGGCGTAACGAGATGGGAGCTGTCTCAACAAGGGATCCAGTGAAATTGTAGTGGAGGTGAAAATTCCTCCTACCCGCGGAAAGACGGAAAGACCCCGTGCACCTTTACTATAGCTTGACACTGCTATTGGGATATTCATGTGCAGGATAGGTGGGAGCCGTTGAACCTGGGACGCCAGTTCCAGGGGAGGCATCCTTGAGATACCACCCTTGAAATTCTGATAGCTAACTCCGTACGGTTATCCCGTGCGAGGACAATGTCTGGTGGGTAGTTTGACTGGGGCGGTCGCCTCCTAAAAAGTAACGGAGGCTTACAAAGTTCGGCTCAGAAGGGTTGGAAATCCTTCGTAGAGTATAATGGCATAAGCCGGACTGACTGTGAGACATACAAGTCGAGCAGAGTCGAAAGACGGTCATAGTGATCCGGTGGTTCTGTGTGGAAGGGCCATCGCTCAAAGGATAAAAGGTACGCCGGGGATAACAGGCTGATCTCCCCCAAGAGCTCACATCGACGGGGAGGTTTGGCACCTCGATGTCGGCTCATCGCATCCTGGGGCTGGAGCAGGTCCCAAGGGTATGGCTGTTCGCCATTTAAAGCGGTACGCGAGCTGGGTTCAGAACGTCGTGAGACAGTTCGGTCCCTATCTTCCGTGGGCGTAGGAACGTTGAGGAGAGCTGACCCTAGTACGAGAGGACCGGGTTGGACGTGCCACTGGTGCACCAGTTGTCCTGCCAAGGGCATAGCTGGGTAGCTACGCACGGATGAGATAACCGCTGAAAGCATCTAAGCGGGAAGCCAACTCCAAGATGAACGTTCCCTGAAGTACGCTTGAAGACTACAAGCTTGATAGGCTGGATGTGTACGCACAGTAATGTGTTTAGCTGACCAGTACTAATAGTACGTTTGTCTTTTTACCAAGTTCTTAAGTGAACACAATTGCTTCACTACCTTATTTAGTGTATATATTTGTTAGTCCGTAAAAGGAACTTGTTCCTTTTACTCGCTTGCGCCGCTGAGGCGACTAAAGCTAGCTTCTTACGAAGCAGATTAATAAACACATTAAATAAGAGAAAGATTTGTCAGGTTATTTAGTTTAACTGTTGTTGATTTTACCAATTCTAACTTAATGAGCAATCATTAAACTCACTCAACTGATCCTTATGAGATCAGATATAAACACATCAATTAGATGTCTTTATATCTGATCTTGTCTAGGTGGCTATAGAGAGAGGGAAACGCCTGGCCCCCATTCCGAACCCAGAAGCTAAGCCTCTCATCGCTGATAATACTGCAGGTTTCACTTGTGGGAATGTAGGTCGCTGCCTAGTTGATCAGATTTTCTTCTACAATCCATTCATTTTTTATAATATCCATATTTACTTTATACAAACGTTCAAGATAATAATCTCTTGAAACTTCTTTTGCTCCCAACGATTTAAGATGTTGTGTCGGTACCTGACAGTCTATAAAATCATAACCCCAGAACTTTAAATGTTTTACTAAAATCGCATATGCAGCTTTTGATGCATCACTGACCTCTGCAAACATTGATTCTCCGCAAAATACTTTTCCTATTGTCAACCCGTACAAACCACCTACCAGTTTTCCATCTAAATAGCTTTCAACCGAGTGTGCTATACCCATGCCATGTAAAACGCTGAATGATTCTGCAAGTTCTTTATTAATCCAGGTACCATTTTGATCTTTTCTTTTGACAGAGGCACATTTTTGTATGACTTTTTCAAAATCAGTGTCAAATTTATATTCGAACTTTTTCAATTTTTTTTTCAATGAATGTCTTAATTTAAAATCATCGAGTTCCATTATCAGGCGTGGATTGGTTGACCACCACAGTATCGGGTCTTGTTGTGAATACCAGGGGAAAATACCATTTTGATAGGCTTTTAGCAGCCTCGAAGGGTTTAAATCCCCTCCCCAGGCTACGATACCTTCTTTGTTGGCATCATGAGGGTCAGGAAAAGAGAGTGAATAGTTGTCAAGCTGGGGTAGATACATTAAGCCTCTTTATATATATTTTCTAAGGTATCATTTTTTACAGTGACCTCTACTTCTCCGCCTTTTTTAAGTTTGCCAAATAAGATTTCATCACTCAGTTTATCAGTGATATTGTTTTTGATATACCTTTTAAGCGGTCTTGCTCCCATTTCAGGTGAATATGTTTTTTCTGCAATGAATTTTACGACTTTATCAGAAACACTGACAGTTATTTTTTTCTTTTTTAATTCTTTATTGAGTTCTGTAATGAATTTTTTGACAATCCCTTCAACAATGCTCAGACTTAATTGGTCAAACTCTATAATGGCATCCAGTCTGTTTCTGAATTCAGGAGTAAAGAATGATTTTAACTCCTCATTTTTTGAGATAGATTCATCTTTATTGAATCCCATAACATTTCTAGCCTGAGCTCCAATATTTGATGTCATAATCAGTATAACATTTTGAAAATCTGCCTTATATCCATTATTGTCAGTGAGCGTTGCACTGTCCATTATCTGCAGTAAAACATTTATGAGTTCCGGATGTGCTTTTTCTATTTCATCGAGCAGCAGTACAGTATAAGGATGCCTTTTAATAGCCTCTGTAAGCAGTCCTCCCTGCTCATACCCTACATATCCAGGAGGTGCTCCTACCAAACGGCTGAGAGCATGTTTTTCCATATATTCGCTCATATCAAATTTTTCAAAATTTATCCCTAAGGTTTCACTTAATGCAATTGCCAGCTCAGTTTTACCTACGCCTGTCGGTCCTGAGAATAGAAATGATGCTATAGGTTTGTTCGGAGGTGTTAGTCCTGCTTTTGATATTTTAATGGCTTTTGTCACCATCTCTACAGCTTTTTCCTGACCAATAACTCTTTGTCTGAGTTTATCTTCTAAATGTTGCAAAGATGCCGTTTCATTATGAGAAATTTTTGAATTACTGATACCCACAATGGATGCTATAGTTTTTTGAATATCATTTGCAGTTACCTTTTCTTTTTTTCTTTTTTGAAGATGAAATGATGCTGCTGTTTCATCAATTAAATCTATGGCAATATCCGGTAAAAATTTGTCAGTAATGTAGCGTTTAGAGAGATCTACTGCTGTTTTTAATGCCTTGTTTGTGTATTGTACTGAATGGTGCTTTTCATATTTGCTTTGAAGTCCCTTGAGAATCAGATAGCTTGTTTTTTTTGATGGTTCGTTAACATCTATTTTGGAGAACCTTCTGCTGAGCGCCTTGTCTTTTTCAAATCCGTTTCTGTATTCTGCAAAAGTTGTAGCTCCCATACATTTTATTTCGCCTGAAGCAAGAGCAGGCTTGAGCTGATTGGCTGCATCCATTGTTCCGCTAGTGCTTCCTGCTCCTATAAGTGTATGAATTTCATCTATAAACAAAATTGCTTTAGGTTCACGTTTGAGTTCATCCATAACACCTTTAAGGCGTTTTTCAAAGTCTCCTCTGTACTTTGTTCCTGCAAGCAATGCCCCTAAATCAAGTGCATAAAGCTTAGAGTCTTTGATTATGTCAGGAACATCATCCGCTGCAATGCGTAAAGCCAGTCCTTCTGCTATTGCTGTCTTTCCAACGCCCGGTTCGCCCACAAGTACAGGGTTATTTTTCTTTCTTCTGCAGAGTATCTGTGTGACTCTTTGAATTTCGTTGTCTCTGCCTATCACAGGGTCAATTTTTCCCTCTTTGGCTTTTTCTATAAGGTTTATTGTGTATTTTCGTAAATTAGACTCTTTTTCTTCTTCATCCTGGTCTGTGTCAGGATGTGAAATTACTTCCAAAATATCCAGTTTTGTTATTTGGTATTTATTGAGCAAAGCATAGGCAAATGTATGTTTCTCTTCAAAAAGAGTTGCCAAAAGATCCCCTATATCCGCATTCGTTTGACCAGATGACTGAACATGACGCACCATCTTGTCAATCAAACGCGAAAGCGCTACGCTTTCATAAGGGTCCTGTATTATGTCGGCAGGAAGTGTTTCCATGTTTTTTTTGATGTATTCACCAAGTTCTTCTTTCATTTTTGGCACATTTCCGCCACATGTTTCTATAATTGATGCGCCTTCATCCGAACTTAACAAAAGGTAAAATATATGCTCGATTGTCAGGTATTCATGGTGGAGCTGTTTTGCAAATATTACAGATTTTTGAAATATATCATTGAGTGATGAGCTTATCATGTTATTCTTCCTCCATCGTGGCTTTTAGGGGAAAGCCGTTGTCTTTCGCTTTGCGACGTACTTGTTTAAGCTTTGTCTCTGCGATTTCATATGTGTAAACACCACACAAACCTCTGTTCTTTTTATGTACTTCAAGCATAATATCCTGCGCTTCTTCATATGTTTTATGAAAGATCTCCATGAGAATATCGACTACAAAATCCATAGGCGTATAATCATCGTTGAGTAAAAATACAAAATATTTTTTTGGATATTTCAGTATTGTCTGTTCGTCTATTTCTAAATCTGTTTTTGTTGCCATTTTTTCTACTTTGTTGCTTGAATAAAATCATTTATAATTTCTACCGGGTTTTCAAGTCCGATAGAAATTCTAATAAGACCATCGGTAATTCCCAGAAATTCTCTAGTTTTTTCGTCAAAATCACTATATATCGTTGATGCCATGTGCAGGGCGAGTGTTCTTGAATCGCCTATGTTGGCAGTAATTGTTGCTATTTTTGTTTTGCGCAAAAAGTCGTATGCACGCTCTTTGCTTTGCATATCAATTGTTAAAAGTGTTCCGCATCCGTATTGAAAATCTTCTTTATACCGTGCATGGTGAGGGTGAGACTGAATACACGGATGGTTTACCGCTATACCATATTTGGCAAGTTCCAGAGCCACTGTTTCAACACTTTTGACTATTCTTGGAAGTCGGAGTGCCAGCGTTTCGAGTCCGAGTAGTGTTTGATAGCTGGCATGTGCATTTGCACTCATTCCCAAGTCTCGTAAAGCTCGTTTTTTTGCATTTGGTATGAGGGCTGTTTTCCCTGCATTTTTAATAAATTTTTGCAAAAATGGGTAACGCTGAGTTTTAAATTTGTCAGCATTTTCACTGATGGCACGAAAAACTACACAGCCACCGAGTGCAGAGGAATTTCCCGAAATGATTTTTGTAGTGGAGTAAACGGTAATGTCCGCACCAAGTGCTAATGGCGAAACACTTAAGGGAGTAATGGTATTGTCAACAATAAGTGCCACATCGTATTTGTCTGCAATGGAGGCGATTCTTTTAATATCGGGAAGCCGCATGTTCGGATTGCCGACACTTTCTAAAAAAATTATTTTTGTATTGTCATTTATGGCTTTTTCTATAGCGTCGAATGCCTCAACATCAAAAAAATGTGTTGTAATCCCGAATCTGCTCAGCGTTTCATCAAACAGAGCATATGTTCCGCCAAACAGTCCGCCTATGCTAATGATTTCATCGCCTTGAGAGAGTAACGACATAACGGCAAGAGTCGTTGCTCCCATGCCTGAGCTTGTAGCGACAGCACCGATACCCTCATCCATTTCTGCCATAATTGATTCAAGTTTTGCTGTTGTAGGGTTGCCCATTCTTGAATAGAGAGGTTTTTTTACACTGCCATTGAAAATTCCTTCTGCTGTTTCCGGACTTCCGTAAGAAAAAGAAGCTGAGGAAACTATACTCGGAGAGACCGCTCCTTCTTTGCTTCCGATACTTTGTACAAATTTTGTGCAGTAGTTTTCAAATTTATTCATATTTCAACCTTTTAATAATCTGTAAATTATAGCAAATTAGAGATAATATTTATCCTGTATACTTTAATTATGTTAGAATTCTAAAGCAGAAATTTATTAATTAATATTAGGAAATGCAAATGGATAATCAAACAACTTTGAATAAACTCAGTGAAAAAGTTTCAACAATTCTTGAAAAGTATCATGCACTTAAAAGTGAAAATGAAATGATGCGAAATGAAATAGTGACACTCAAGGCAGACTGTGCATTGAAAAATCAGGAAATTGAAAGACTCCATGAAGAAAATGCTCAAAAAGACATAGAAATAGAAGAAATTGTGAATAAAATTGAAAGTATTTTAGGTTAATAATATAATGAGTAAAAAGATTGGACTACATATAGGAGGTCGCAGATTTGATGTTGATGTAGAAGACAAATTTGCCAATTTTTTACATACACAGATGTCGAAAGATTTTAATATGGAAGGAAATAACGATATTAAAGTTTTACTCCAGGCATATGTCCGAAAAAATCATGAATTATATGTACAAAATCAAAAAGTAGAAGAAATATTGGTGAAAATCGAAGATTAGATTGTGTTTTATAAATATATAAGTTAAAAGTGCTATAATTTCACCCTCTCAATCAGAGAATGGTGTGCGCTCGTAGCTCAGCTGGATAGAGCACTGGTTTGCGGTACCAGCGGTCACATGTTCGAATCATGTCGGGCGCACCATAACTAACCCCCCCCTTCAACGCCATTAAGTTAAGCCTACAACCACCTAATTTACGAACTTCCTGCTGATTAGTTTCCAACATTTTTCTTCTTCATTTTAAGATAATTTATCGAATTGGTGGCTATGGTGGACTTTTGTATATCTTTATCCAGCCGTGGTTTTGATTTCCTATTTGGTCGAATTACTATTGTATTTGTCAGAAAAAGTTTCTCCATCTGCTCAAGCATATCTTCTATTGGTTCATCCAAATAAAAAAGGTCAAATACCTTATGTTTGATGATATTAAAAGAGACTGCTTTATTTACTTTTTGGATATATTTATTCTCTTTGGTTTTCTCTTTTAGGTCTTGGTTTATGTCGTATGTCATGGCAGATTCATAGTTTGTCAAAAAGATAGTTGCAAAGAAATCTTGTTTTACTGATAATGCACTTTGACCTGTAAAGTTTTCTAAAGAGAGTCTATTTTTTATCAAATCAAAGTATGTCTCAATTCCCCATCTAAGAGAGTATAACTCTTTAAACTCTGATGTTTTAAGTACTTCTCTATCAAGTACATTTGTTGCCAACACTTCTACAGTACCGTTATCTAAAATTACCTGTACAAATCGTATTTTTAACTTTGTAGGTAAATTCAGACTTTTTAGATCATCTCTTATGATTTTAGGAGCATTTATCTCAAGTATCACATCTTTTTTTTCACTATGTGGAGCAAAAAGAAACTTAGCTTTTGAGAAGCTATTTGTTCTAATACGACAAACTATTTTTGTTTTATTATAAGCAACTGCAAAGAGTTCAAATGATGGATAACCTCTATCCATAAGCACTAAATCATCCTCTTTACAATACTCAAAGTGATTCATCGCTAGAGTTCGCTCATCATAAGCTATAAGCTCATTTATTTGACTACTATTTTTATTCTCAATACAAGAATCAAGTGCAATATTATTAAGCACATCAAAGAGGCAAGATACTCGTGCTTGAGAGACATCTTTAGCATAATCTTTTATCTGACATTTAACCTTCATAGGATTAAACTCTTTTTTTACATCCTCTGTATTTGGAAGTGTTACAATAGAACCATCTACAGCTAAGATTCTATATCCTTTATAGGTTTCATAATCTCCATCTTTGTAAAAGATTTCAGCTGCCATCTGTGCAAACTCTTCAAATGCTGTATAGTTAAGTTTCGCTCGTGCTTGCGTATATGCACTATTAGAGATAGTGACATCTTCACCTAAAGCAAGTTGTGTATCATTAATGCTGTTTTGTAAAGATTTATTACTCTTTTTAATCATCATAGTCATAATTTTAGCAAACCCTAGCTTTCTATCCCTTGTAAAAGAATTTATTCCAATTTTATGTTTCATCTGGAAAGATTCTTCTCTTTTTTTGTCTTTAAAAACTCCCGAAATTTCGATAGTTTTTTTTAACATAACCAACCCTTAATATATAAATATATTATACTCAAATAACACTTTCAGATAGCTTTGAAATCCCTATATTAAGTGGTTTGTAAAGATTTTACAAAATGTTTTTTATAGTTTTTTTTAAAACTTCAAGCTATTTTTTAGTTCTTCTCATTGCTTAACTTAATGGCGTTGACCCCCCCCCTAATAGTCGTGTTTCAAAAGAAAATTTAAAATCATTTAAGAATTTAATGGGACATACTTTGGGAAATACTTAAGTAAAACTGATCAACAGCCACTAAAAACACAAAATAAATATTTAAAACAACTTTTTATAAGACATGCTGAAGAAAAAAATCTTATGCTAGCGACTTTAACTTTAATTTTTAAAATCTCAAAGAACAGAAACAAAAAAGAGAGACGATTAAGAGATATTATTTATTACAACGGAAACAGATGTGACCTTTCAGCGGATTGTACTGCAAGTGTCAAACAAAAGGAGAAGAGGTATGGTAGGATTTGATAAGATGCTCTTTGATCTCAATGAGTGGTTACACCATATGGGGCTACTCCCAGCAGATTACTCCATTACTGGATTTATGTTTTTTGGAGATATTGTAATAATGGCTATATTGGCATATGGATTTGTGAAGATTGTTATGCAGAGTGGTAAATTTGAAGAGTATTCAAAATATGCGGATAGTACAACAATGGTCTCTCTTATAATAATGATACTTCACATAATAGGGTTTGGTATCTATTTTCATCAATATGCTCAACTGCTTTTTTTAGCTACCGTCATAGTTGTAACACTATCAATCGCAACACTTGATATGTTTGAAGGTCTGCGTAAATATCTTGATGAGAAGATTGGGTGGTTGTTCTGAATTCTATCAAACAATAAAATTTGAGCTGAAGATAAGTTAAGAATAGTAATGTTTTGTTATAATAAGCAAATGATAAACGTACTGCAAACTTTTTTTAAAAAGTACAATTTTGATTTTGTGCTGCTATTTGGATCCGCTGTTACACAAACTATGCATGAGATGAGTGATATAGATATTGGAATTTTTACAAAAGATACCATATCATTAAAAGATTTAGGCTATATTAGTGCCATGTTAGAGAATAAATTAAATAAAAGAGTGGACATCTCTCTTTTAAGAGATCTTGAGAAAAAAGATCCAAATTTTGTTTTTTCAATTTTAGAAAATCATCAACTCATTACACTTCAAGATGAGACGAGTTATATTGACTTTAAAACAAAAGCACAACTCTCTTACCTGGATCATAAAGAGCTCATTGAAACAAATCTCAAAGGTTTAAAAAATCGTATAGAAAATGGAAATTTCGCAAGGAGAAATTATGCTTGAGAGATTAGTGCAATTAGAAGAGAATATTTCTACACTAAAAGAACTTCAAAACAAAATTTCGCTTGATGATGTAAGACGAAATAAGTTTGATGAATGGGCACTTCGCTATGGTATTTTTGAATCAATTCAGATAGTTATAGATATTTCGTGTCATATTGCCGCAAAATATAATCTTGGTAGTTCTAAAAGTTATGTTGAATGTATCGAGAAGCTAGAAAAATTTGAGTATATTTCCAATTCACTCTCTAAATCTCTTATAGGTGCAATAGGGCTTAGAAATATGTTGATTCATGAATATGTCCGTATCGATATTGAACAGTTATATTCATTTTTAGAGTATATTGATGACTTTAGTGCATTTGCTGTTGCGGCTAAAGAGGTAGTGTAGCCTAACATTCCCTATGTTGAGGAGTAGTGAAATTTACTCTCAATTTTATGACATAATTTACTGTTTCTTCAAAAAAGTTTCTCTATGCCTGCTTATGATTAACAGTTAAATAATAATAATTAACTGTTAGTTTGAAGTTTAAATAAAATTTATTATAATCAGTGTTCGCTTTTAAGCCAGGTTCTATTTTTTTTATAAATTGTTTTCTATCAACTGCCATTTTTTTCCTTATTATAGTAAACAGTAAGCTTTCTTTCTATAAAAAAAGATTACAATACGTTATTATTTTAAGGAGAAACAATGAAAATACAAAATTTTTTATGCCTGAGTGGAATGCTTTTGCTTTCAACAACACTCTTTGCTGCGGAAGGGACTCATGAAGAGGATGCTTCACGTGCACATATTGAAGCAAAACACCATGAAGAGGGTAACCTTTACATTGTGACAAAAGGTCTTATAAGCCTGGGTGACAATTATACGGAAGAAGCAAAAGGTACAGAGCCTGAAGCACTATTAAAAGGTGACAGAGGAGAGGGATTTGGCATTGACTTGGGCTACAGACTTGGTTATGGTTTTGCTACGGAATTTGATTTTTCGTATACACATACTACAGTTACAAAATCTGTTGTCGGTGAAGCTGATGTAAGCGCAGGGGCTGATTATTACAGCTATGGTTTAGATTTACTTTATGGATATCATGTAAACGAGGAAATTGTTCTTTTTGGAAAAGTAGGATGGGAAATTGAGAAAGAAAAAATCAGTGATTTTGGTATTAACGGAACCAATGACGGATTTACCTATGCTGCAGGAATGGAATATGGTCTTTCATCCCATTGGGCACTTATAGGAGAGTATGAAGGTTCTTTGATAGATGGTCCGCGTGGAAATAATATTTTTGCCGGTGTCAGTTATACATTTTAAAATATACAATATTGTCTGTGAAAAGGATTTTGTACTTCACAGGCAAGTATTGTTTTGTCTCCTTATCGCTTAACTGGATAAAGCAGGGCCCTCCTAAGGCCTAGCTCGAGGTTCGAGTCCTCGTAGGGAGACCAAAAAAAAGGCAAAACTATTGAAATACTTTTTCTTTGTTTTATTGTTTTTTTTACAACTTCATGCACAAATCACTGCATATAAAATTACTCCAGACAATACTTTACATGTAACGAAACAAAAAATAAAAATACTTGATGCAAAAATCTTACATTTTGAGACTAAAAAAGGTATTCCTTTTCATGAAATTTCAGATCTTGTTTATGAAGACGGCTTTTTATATTTTGTGAGCGATCAGGGGTATCTATATAAATTTTTGATCAATATTACTGATGGAAAGATTACAGATTTGCAGTATCTGGATGCTTATTTTTTAAAAAACAAAAAAGGGAAGCAATTAAAAAAGAAAAAGAGAGATGCCGAAGGGTTGACACTTTGTAAGAATAATCTGTTAATTTCCTTTGAGCGAAAACAGCGAATTTGTCTGTATAGCAAAAACGGCGTTAAAATAAAAAAAGTAAAATTACATCAGGATTTACAAAATAAAGACAATTATGCCAGTAAAAACAAAGGACTTGAATCCGTTACATGTAACGACAAGTATGGTGTTGTGACAGCACCGGAACTGCCGCTGAAAAATGCAAAATATCATACACTTTATACGAAAAATCAAATATTTAAATTCAGCGCTGACGGCAGTATAGTAAGTTTGGAGTTTTTTTCAGAGAATACTGTTTTGGTACTGCTGCGTGATTTTAGTTATTTTACACGCAGACGGGTGAGTACTTTGATGAAAGTATACTTAGACAGATGTAGTGCGTCCAGAGTGTGTAAAAGTGAAGTTTTAGCCAAACTTGACTCCTCTAACGGTTGGAAACTTGATAACTTTGAGGGATTGACACATATGTATGCAAACAAATATCTGATGGTCAGTGATGACAATGAGAATATGCTGCAAAAAACACTTTTGGTGCTTTTTGAAATAAAGGACACCTCTAAAAAGCCCTAAGTGTTGATTTTATCTTTAATTACTTTTGCAAGTTCACTGCATTGTGTGATTTTTTGCGTATAGTTTATATCATTATTGAGTAAAATTTTCACAAAAGCACTGCCGACAATGACCCCGTCAGCACCTTGCACTTTTTCTTTTGCTGTTTTTTCATTGACACCGAAACCTACATATACGGGTGTTTTGGTGTATTTTTTGATAGAGTTTAAAAAAGGCTGCAGATCTTCGGCTTTTCCTGAGCCTGTTATTCCTGTATAAGCAACCATATAGATGAATTTTTGTGCATCGCTGACAACAGTCTGTATTCTCTCTTCGCTGTCTGTAGGGGCAACAAAAGAGATGTTTGCAATATTGTTGCTTTGAAATAAATCTTTGTATGCTAACGCCTCTTCATGGGGGACATCCGGAATAATCAGTCCGTTTATGCCAAGTTCTTTTGCCAAAGGAATGAGACGCTGCATGTTCTGTTGGTAAAAACTGTTGAAATAACCCATCCAGAGTGTATCTACCTGAGGGGCAATCTCTTTGGAGATTTCAAGCAAATCCTTAAATTTAAATCCAAGCTCAAGTGATTTGTGGTTTGCTTCTTCTATGAGAGGACCATCGGCTACAGGGTCTGAGAAAGGAATGCCGAGTTCCAAGGTGTCAACACCGCTTTGTGCAAGGGAGAGACTCAAGTCAACTGTAAAAGATTTTTCCGGATATCCGGATGTTATATATGCTACTAAGTTTTTCAAATTATTTTTCCAAGTCAGGGATTTTTAATAAGGAGTATTTTATTTTACTGAGTTTGTTATTCTGTCTCAAGTCGTCATTCCAAACAGCAAACATGTCACTGATATTTAACAGCCAGTCTGTTGTTTCATCACTGACAGGCGGTTTTTTTTGACGCAGAGATTCAAGCTCATCTTCAACAAAAGCGGCCAGTTTATTCATCGGTATGATTTTTAAATAACCACTTGCTGATTTTATATTATGAAATACACGAAAAAGTTCATTGACACTTCTTTCGTACATATTGGGTTTTGAAAGGTCCAGAATCATCACTTCCATGCTCTCAACCATCATAGCGTAGTGATCTAAAAACTCATCAATAATTTCAAAATCAAAGTTTTCTTCTAAATCACTTCTTATACCCATAAAATAATTCTCCTGTATAGTTCAGATTATAGCAATTTTTGGCTAAAATACATCTATATAATATAATAAAGAGTTTTAAAATGAGTAAAAAATTAACTATAACAGCTATAAAAAAAAGAAAGGGCGAAAAGCCTTTGGTGATGATAACGGCCTATGACGCACTCTTTGCAAAACTGCTCGAACCAAGTGCCGATATGATTTTGGTAGGAGACAGTTTAAATATGAGCTTTGCAGGCCGCAGCGATACGATCAGTGCCACATTGGAACAAATGATTTATCATACAAATGCCGTCTGTAAAGGGGCACCGGAGAGTTTTGTCATTTGCGACATGCCGTTTGGAACCTATACATGCAAAGAAGATGCTTTACGCAATGCTATAAAAGTTTTTCAAAAAACACCGGCTGACTGTGTCAAGATAGAAGGAGGAAAAGACAAAGCTGGAATTATAAAACATTTGACAGATAACGGCATTGCAGTATGTGGACATATCGGACTTTTGCCACAGTCGGTAAGAAGTGAAGGCGGATACAAAGTCAAAGGAAAAACTGCTGATGAGAGAGAACAACTCCTCAAAGATGCCAAGGCTGTTGAAGAAGCGGGTGCCTTTTGTATGGTGATAGAAGGAACAAAAGCAGAGGTCGCAAAAGAGGTTGCACAGAGTGTGACGATTCCGGTTATAGGAATAGGTGCAGGTGCCGAAGTAGACGGACAGGTTTTGGTCTTTTCTGATATGTTGGGATTTTTTGAAGAGTTTACTCCAAAATTTGTAAAAAAATATCTTGACGGGGCTACTCTTGTTAAAAAAGCTTTGCAGGAGTATGCAGATGAAGTCCAGAATCGTCAATTTCCAACTGAGGAACATATATACTAATGGAAAGAGTGGTAGATATTGAAACTTTTTCTCTTGAAGAAGAGAGTAGTGAAGTTACATTGCGTCCGGATGCGTGGAGTGAATATATCGGGCAGGAACAGATTAAAAAAAATCTAGCCGTTTTTATAGAAGCTTCAAAAAAAAGAGATGAAGCACTTGATCATGTCTTGTTTTATGGACCTCCAGGACTTGGCAAAACAACTTTGGCCTTGATTATCGCCAATGAAATGAATGCAAATATCAAAGTAACAGCCGCACCGATGATAGAAAAAAGCGGTGATTTGGCAGCAATCCTGACAAACCTGGAAGAGGGGGACATTCTCTTTATCGATGAAATACACAGGCTCTCTCCTGCCGTTGAAGAAATTTTATACTCTTCTATGGAAGATTACAGAATAGATATTATCATCGGCAGTGGTCCTGCGGCACAGACGGTCAAGATTGATTTACCGCGATTTACCCTTATAGGGGCGACAACACGGGCAGGAATGCTTTCAAACCCTTTAAGGGACAGGTTCGGTATGAGTTTTCGCATGAATTTTTACAATCAGGAAGAACTGGCAAAGATCATTGTTCAGGCATCGAATAAGCTCGAATGTCAAATCATCCATGAAGCGGCTCTGGAGATTGCAAAAAGAAGTCGTGGAACGCCCCGTATCGCTTTGCGGCTGTTGCGTCGGGTCAGAGACTTTGCAGAGGTAGCCGATGAAAAAAATATAAACCATCAGCGTACTCAGTATGCATTGGATGAGCTGGGCATCAATTCACACGGTTTTGATGAAATGGATCTGCGTCTACTGACACTTTTAGCAAGTGCCAAAGGGCGTGCAATGGGACTGAGCACTATAGCCGCAGCATTAAGTGAAGATGAGGGAACGGTAGAAGATGTTTTGGAACCGTATCTGCTTGCAAACGGTTATTTGGAGCGAACAGCCAAAGGCAGACGTGCAACACCGGCAACCTATGATGTTTTAAATATGTCATGTGTGAATGAAGACGGGACACTTTTTTAGATGAAATCACAATATTTTATAGCTGTTTTGTTTGCTACTTCTCTGTACTGGATGTATCTTCTGTATGAACCTTTTTTACTGGTGATGACTATTGCCGCTTTGTTGGCAATTTCTACGGCTACGATCAATAACTATTTTGAAGAGTTGTTTTCCTCTCGTTTGTTGGCGGCGTTTGCATCAAGTCTATTGCTTGCCATGCTCTTTTTTGCACCGCTTGGTTACTTTTTGGCAACACTCACAATCAAGCTGAATAATTTGGAGCCGAGCAGTTTGCAAAATATAGAACTCTATATAAACGGACTGATTACCAATCCACCGAAATTTCTGCTTTTTTTAAAACCTTATCTTGCAGATTCTTTAAAAGGAATAGATATCAACAGTTTGACTGCAAATGCTTTACATGTAGCAGCAAAGATAGGAACATTCAGTGCAGGTTTTGTGAAAAATGCTTTTTTGGTCATTGTTTTTTACTTTTTTGCTCTGTATAACGGTTCTACAATTGTAGAGTTTCTCAAACGTGTTGTACAGATGTCTGTTGAAGATAGTACCTTACTTGCACGGGAACTCTCCGCTGTTATGAGTGTTGTTTTTTACTCCATCATCGCTACGGCAATGTTTGAAGGCGCACTCTTTGGTATAGCTGTTTCTTTTATGGGCTATAACGGTCTGCTTTTTGGCATTATGTACGGATTTGCTTCTTTACTTCCTGTTATAGGGGGCGTTTTAATGTGGCTTCCGTTTATGATTTATGAATTTTCGGTAGGGCATAATGCAAATGCTGTTTTTATAGCACTCTATTCAATTATTGTGATTTCCATTATAGCGGATACTTTTGTGAAGCCTTTGATAATTAAAGAGATAAACAATCGACTGCTCAAAGAGAGTGATGCACAGCTTAACGAACTTGTTATTTTCTTTGCAATTATTGCAGGGCTGACTACTTTCGGATTTTGGGGAATGATTCTAGGACCTGCAATAACAGCTTTTTTTCTTGCAATTTTAAAACTTTTTGAAGCCAGAACGCAAGAGTGTGAAACAAAGAACAAAGAAACCGCTTAGTTGTAAATTTCCGGTTTGTCGTTTTTCCATCGGCGATGGAGCCAAAACCAGAATTTTGGCTCTTTTTGTATGATGGAAGTGAGCCAGTCGGCTTGAAGCTGTGTTGCTTTTTGTATATCTTCTTTTTCATTTTCTGTTTTATCAACTTTTATCTCATCAGCTATAATTATTGTATAATTTTCTTCATCATCAGTCCGTATGTGTACGGGCACTATGGCAGCGTTGAATTTGCGTGCCAAATAAGCAGGTGTTGCCGTCATACGCAGAGGTTTGCCTAAAAACTCCACCATAACACCTTCTTTTTCATTGATATTGGTATCTATTAAAATTCCGCTGGCTTTTCCCTGTTTTATAAGGCGTATGAGGGGTTTGACAACATTTGTTTTTTCAAGATTTGTATTGCCAAACCTTGCTCTTGCATCGAGCAGCCATTTTTCATAGATTCTGTTTTTAAGCTTTTTGTAAACAGGAGCAATGGTCTCTACATGTAAAGCAAGCCCTGCCGCACCAAGTTCCCAGGCACAGTAATGCGGAGTAACATAAATAACAGCACGGCCTTCTTTGTGAATTCTCTCAACTTCTTTTTTATTTATTACTGTAATTTTGCCTGCAATTTTTTCTTTGCTGAGGTGGCGTATCTCCATTAGATGCATAAAATTGTAGAGCAGATTTTTGAAACTGTATCGGGTGATTGTATCAATTTCTTCGTCACTCATACTGTTGTCAAAGGCATAGTTGAGGTTTTGTCTGACGATGCAACGGTATTTTTTTGCTGTTTTATAGCCGATAAAAGCTAAAAAAGTAAAAAATGCTTTTCGTGCAGCATGCGGCAAGAGCATTAAAATATTTTCAAGAAGTAAGAGAAATTTATAGCCCATATAAAAGCTCCTTTGCTTTGTTTGTGACTTTTTCTACAGGAATTTCTTTTATAGAAAAATCGTTCTTGTCTATTTTTAAAATATTGACGTTTGAGGGTGATTTTATTCCCACATTTATCGGTGTTTCATAGATCATTCTTGTTGTTGTAGGCCCGAGCAGGGTAATAGAGGGAATATTTTGCGCCCATGCCAGATGTGTCGGACCGGTGTCATTGCCTATCAGCAGATCCATACTCGATACAAAAGATACAAGCTCGTTCAGTGTGAGTTTTGGGGCCAGTGTTGCATATTTTGAATGTTGGCATATCCATTGTGCCTCTTCTTTTTCAGATGCATTGCCCCAAATAATGTAACACTGTTCTTGGAGTCTGTTGCAAATGTCTGCAACAGACTCTTTGGGATAAATTTTTGAAGACCAGGAAGCGCCTATCACAAAAGCAATGTTTTTTTTCTCGCCTTGTAGTGAAAACTCTTTTTTTTGTGGAAAAACGGGTTCTTTGTTTAAAATCATAGCATCCGTAATCTCAAATCCAAGAGCGTCAGCAACAACAAAACAGTTGCGTTTTATAATATTTTCTTCATACGGGACAGAGGAGGTTGTTTTATAAAAAAGTGCGGCCAAAGATTCGCGTATTGAATTTTTATCAAAACCATGGGTATTTTTTCCTATGATTCTGGCAACTGCTGCTGATTTTAAAAGTCCTTGCATATCTATGACAACATCATAATCGGGCAGCATAGAGAGCGCAGAGAATGTTTTTTTCAGCAAGGAAAAACTTTTTGTCTTTTTGAGTTTTTTGAGATTGACAGTGTGCACTGTATGCAGGTGTTTGTTGTCTCGTAAAATCTCTGAAAAAATCTCTTCACTTATCCACTCTATTTTTGCATCAGGATACTCTTTTTTAATAAACTGCAACACAACTGCGCTGTTGATTATATCTCCGAGTGCGGAGAGTCTGACAATAGCAATACTTTTAATATCTTTTTTCATCAATGACATTATACCAATAATAGTAAATCTTTGATATAATTCAGGTAAATTACTGCCTAAGGTCAGTAAAATTAAGAAGGAGTGACTTGTATGGTTCCTATAGATATTCAACACTTTGCCGAAGGTAGAACAAAAGCCAGAGCATATTTTTGTTACCTTTTTTCAAAGAATATTCCCAATAGACTTCCTTCTTTAAGTGAAGATATGATTATGCCGAGACTGCTGAAAATAAAAGCAGATCTTGAAAACTGTGAGGGAGTCTATCTCCTTGACCACAAGGGCGTGCAGGTAAGTCCGACTTTTACAAAAGATGATCAGATAGATGACGATATAGGAAAGATTCGTGCGGACCGTGCATACTACTATCGTGCAGTCAGAGAAGGCAGATGTACGATTACAGACCCCTATCCGTCTTTGATTACAGGTGACTTGACTGTAACAGCATCGGCACCTATATATGATGAAAACGGTTCACTTAAGTATGTTGCATGTATTGATATGCCGCTTGAAGAGGTCTTGAAAATTTCACATCTCAATAAAATGGACACTTTTTTTGGAGAATTTTTCAAGTGGACCTATGCTGCTTTTGCATTTGCTTTGGTGGCAATTTCACTTTTACTGTTTGTAAAAGGCATAGAGAGCTTTTTTGAGTATGGAATTTCCATAGGGCATTTTCAGATTAAAGATGTCTTTGAAGCAACCATTTTACTCACACTCTCGTTGGCGATTTTTGACCTCTCCAAAACCCTCATTGAAGAGGAGATATTAGGACGCTACAAAGAACATGACATATCCGGACCGCACAAAACAATGGTTCGCTTTTTGGGTTCTATCATTATCGCACTCTCTATTGAAGCATTGATGCTTGTGTTCAAGTTTGCAATTACGGATCCAAACAAGCTGATCTATTCCATGTATATTATTGCGGGTGTAGGTATACTGATAGTCTCTTTGGCAGTTTATATTAAATTTACAAAATTAAAGATAGATGACTAATGATAGCAATAATTGATTATAACATGGGAAATCTGGCAAGTGTGAAAAATGCCTTTGCCAAGCTTGGACAAGAAACAGTAGTTGAGAGTAATCCTGATAAATTTAAAGAGTATGACAAGCTGATATTGCCCGGTGTCGGTGCTTTTGGTGATGCGATGCAGCATTTGCATGAACGGAATATGGTAGAGTCTATAAAGGAGTTTGCAAAGAGTGGCAAACCGATGCTTGGCATATGTCTGGGAATGCAGCTTTTGTTTGAAAATTCCGAAGAGTTTGGCAAACATGAAGGGCTCGGGCTTATAAAAGGCAGTGTTGTAAAATTTGATACACAAAAATTCAATGAGCCTTTAAAAGTTCCGCATATGGGATGGAACAGGATGTTTACAAAAGAGCATCCTTTGTTTGCAGGACTGGATGATGAGCATTATCTTTATTTTGTCCATACATATCATGTTACATGTAAAGATGAGAGTGACATTATCGGAGAAACATATTATGGCTATAAATTTACTTCTGCCGTTGCCCACGGTAATATAATGGGAATACAGCCGCATCCTGAAAAAAGCCATAAAAACGGTTTGAAAATTTTAGAAAACTTTATACAACTGTAAGAGAAAAGGAAGAGAGAAATATGACATTATATCCTGCAATAGATTTAAAAGACGGCAAAGCAGTCCGTTTGACAAAAGGTTTGATGGAGAGTGCGAAAATCTACTCAAACGAGCCTTATGAATTAGTGAAAAAATTTGAAGAAATGGGTGCCGAGTGGGTGCATCTTGTTGATTTAAACGGTGCATTTGCGGGAGAGCCTAAAAATCTTGAACAAATCATTAAAATTCGTGAAAACTCCAATGTGAAACTTGAACTTGGCGGTGGTATTCGTGATGAAGGAACGATTCAAAAGATGTTGGATATCGGAATCGACAGGATTATTTTAGGTTCTATTGCGGTAAAAGATCCTCAGTTTGTCAAAGATATGGCTGCGAAATATCCTATTGCTGTGGGTATTGATGCGATTGACGGCTATGTGGCAGTTGAGGGCTGGGGTGAAGTGAGCACGATGCTGGCAACTGACCTGGCAAAAGAGTTTGCCAATGCCGGTGTAGAGGCGATAATATGCACAGATGTCGGCAAAGACGGTACACTCAGCGGTGTCAATGTGGATTTTACACTTGATATTGCCAGAGCAAGTGGAATAAGTACGATTGCAAGCGGCGGTGTAAAAGATGAAGAGGACATAAAAGCTTTGATAGCCACGGGTGAAGTAGATGGTGTTATCATTGGAAAAGCTTATTATGAGGGCAGGTTAGATTTAGCCAAAATGTTTAAATTGGTAAATTAATAGCAAAACAAACAGAATTTTGCTATTATTAGATATAAATTATGCAAAATATTATGTAAAGGATTTCAATTGAAATTACTTGTTGTTGATGATAGTTCTACAATGCGCCGTATTATAAAAAATACATTGGCTCGACTTGGTTATAAAGATGTACTTGAAGGTGCAGACGGTGTTGAGGGTTGGGCGCAAATGGACGCAAATCCTGATATTGATATGCTAATCACAGACTGGAATATGCCTGAGATGAACGGGCTTGAGCTTGTCAAAAAAGTTCGTGCGGATGAGCGCTTTAAAGACACACCTATCATTATGGTTACGACTGAAGGTGGAAAAGCAGAGGTTATTACAGCACTTAAAGCCGGAGTAAACAACTATATCGTAAAACCATTTACGCCTCAGGTTTTAAAAGAAAAACTTGCTGCAGTGATGGGTGTATCTGAGTAATGCAGGAGCATTACTACGAATTAGTAGTGAAAGTCTCTTCACATCATGAACTCTTTGCCGATTTTTTGGCAGATACTTTGCCGATCGGGTTTGAAGAGACAGACAACGGGTTCATTATAAGAAGTGAAGAAGAACTTGACACTATAATGTGGGGGCTTGAGCAGTTTGCGGAAGCTTTACAAAAAGCACTCGGCAAATCTGTGGAAGTAGAGTGTACACAAAAAAAACTCCAAAACAATGACTGGGTAGAATCTTACAAAAACAGTATAGAACCCCTTGTTATAGATAAATTTTACATCCATCCTACATGGAGTGACAATCATCCAAACCTGATAAATATCGTAATAGATCCGGCACTTGCTTTTGGTACAGGGCATCATCCGACAACTGCTTCTTCTTTGCGCGCAATTTCTCAATATGTGAAAAAAGATGACAGAGTTTTAGATGTTGGTTGCGGCAGTGGTATACTGGGTATTGCAGCTATGAAGCTCGGAGCTGTCGTGGATGCTTGTGACACGGACCCTGTATCTGTTGAAAATTCTATAAAAAATGCAAAATTGAATAATTTGGAGTTTCACTCTATCTGGGAAGGTTCTGCTTCAAATTTGGATGAAAAGTACACTATAGTTGTAGCAAACATAGTTGCAGATGTGTTGACATTTATCGCAAATGATTTAAAAAAAGTAATGGCAGAAGACGGAGTCTTAATTTTATCTGGTATACTGGATAAGTATGAAGAAAAAGTGCTTAATGCTTACAAAGACTGTAAAATAACACAAAGAATAGCCCAGGACGAATGGGTTACATTAGTTTTAAAAAGAGAGAAATAATAAAAATGGCAGATAACGAAAACAAGAACAACAATAATAATAACTTTTTTAATCAAAATCCACTGATCACATTTGCAATATTTTCAGTTGTAGTGATTTTGTTGTTTAAAGTAATGGTTGGCGAAGGTGCCGGCAACAGTTCTGTGATGGGAACATCAACAACAAGAATTAAGCCGGTTGACTATTCAGAGCTCAAAGCGCTTGTGAAATCCAAAGCAGTAAAAAAAGTTGAGATAGGCCAAACATACATAAGAGCGATATCAACAGACGGTTCAAAAATCTACACAACAAGAGTTGTCAAAGGGGATAATGAACTCATAAAGCTTTTGGACAAAGAAAAAATAGACTACACAGGATTCAGTGAAACAAACTGGTTTACCGAGATGTTTGGCTGGCTGTTCCCGTTTTTGATTATCATTGCCATCTGGATGTTTTTTGCCGGCCGTATGCAAAAGAGTATGGGCGGAGGACTGCTTGGAATGGGAAATTCCAAAAAGTTGATCAATTCGGAAAAACCGGACACAAAGTTTGATGATGTGGCCGGTGTGGAAGAGGCAAAAGAAGAGGTGCAGGAGATTGTAGACTTCTTGAAATATCCCGGTCGTTATGTGGAAATCGGTGCAAAAATTCCCAAAGGTGTTTTGTTGGTAGGTAGTCCAGGAACCGGTAAAACGCTGCTTGCCAAAGCTGTTGCCGGAGAAGCGGAAGTACCGTTTTTCTCAGTAAGCGGTTCAAGCTTTATAGAGATGTTTGTCGGTGTGGGTGCAGCCCGTGTTCGTGATTTGTTTGAACAGGCAAAAAAAGATGCACCGAGTATTATATTTATAGATGAGATTGATGCTATCGGTAAAAGTCGTGCAGCCGGTGGGGTTATGGGTGGTAATGATGAGCGTGAGCAGACACTCAATCAGCTTTTGGCAGAGATGGACGGTTTTGGAACAGATACACCTGTCATAATTTTGGCAGCGACAAACAGACCTGAAATTCTAGATCAGGCACTGTTGCGTCCCGGGCGTTTTGACAGACAAGTGCTTGTGGACAAACCAGACTTTGAAGGTCGTGTCAAGATTCTAAAAGTACATGTAAAGAATGTCAAAATAGACAAAGATGTGGATTTGGAAGAGTTGGCACGTTTGACAGCAGGACTGGCCGGTGCGGATTTGGCAAACATAGTCAATGAAGCAGCACTGCTTGCGGGAAGAAAAAGCCAAAAAACAGTGAAACAGAAGGATATGTATGAAGCCGTTGAGCGTGCCCTGGCCGGACTTGCTAAAAAATCCCGCCGTATCAATCCGAAAGAGAAGAAAATTGTTGCTTACCATGAAAGTGGACATGCTTTAATGGCAGAGACAACAGATGGAGCAAAAAAAGTTTCCAAAGTTTCTATAGTGCCTCGTGGTTTGGCAGCACTTGGTTATACACTGAACAAGCCTGAAGAAAACAAATATATGATGCAGATGCATGAACTGTGGGCAGAAGTAGATACCTTACTTGGCGGGCGTGCTGCAGAAGAAGTATTTATCGGTGAAATTTCCACAGGTGCCGGAAATGATTTGGAACGTGCCACAGACATTATAAAATCAATGGTTCAGACATACGGAATGAGCGATATTGCAGGACTCATGGTGCTTGAAAAATCCCGTCAGTCATTTTTGGGCGGTCCGCAGCAGGCGACACGTGAGTACAGTGAAAGAATGGCAGAGGAGATGGATGAATACATCAAAAAGTCATTGGATGAGCACTACAAAGCTGTTGTAAACCGCTTAAAAGAGTACAGTGGGGCGATTGAAGCAATGGTTGCTCTGCTTTATAAAAAAGAGAATATTACAGGGGACGAAGTCAGAGAAATTATTATAAATTTTGAAAAAGAAAATGGCATAGAGTCTAAAGTTGTAGAAAACAGCGAGAGCATTGAAGAAGAACTAAAAGCAGATGCCACTATGACAGACACTGAAAACAGTGACGGAAAAAGTGATGAAAAATAATCTTTTTATTGTAAGCAAAAACGGGTATAAATATATTCTTTATGCCTTGCTTGCCGCCCTGATATTTGGGCTTTTGGATTTAGAGTTTTTTTCCTTTTCTGCTTTTGTTCTTGCACTGTTTTTTATGTACAGTTTTAGAAACCCCGAAAGAGAGAATACTTTTTTGGATGACAAAGCCGTAATCTCTCCTGTTGACGGTATTGTAAAATCTATAGATACACTTGAAAGCGGTGAGTATGCCTATAGAGTAGTTATAGAATCAGATTACAGAAATGTCGGCATATTACGGATCCCCTTAAGCGGACATCTTGAGAGTGTCAAAACAGTCAGAGGTGCAAGAACATCAAAAAAATCAAAGCTCTTTTATGGTTTAAATGAACGTGCAGAACTTTTATTTGTTGATACCCATAACAATAAAATCAAAGTTCTCCATAGACTCAAGCAGAGTTTTGCGCCGATTGCTGTAGAAATCCCCACCAAAGAAACCTTATACAAAGGGACAAGATACGGGTTTGCAACGAACAGCGTTACCGAACTCTATCTTCCAAAGAATTTCAGACTGGACACTAAACCAAACAATGAAGTCCAGGCAGTGCACTCTCTAATCGGTTATTTTACTTAGACAACAAGTCATTATACTCAGGCACTTATCCATTGGGATGCTCTTTCATAAACAGGAGTTTGTCTGTGTCAATATTAAATTCAAAATATTCTGATTCGAAGCTGTCATTATCTATTTTTTGCAGTTGAATGGCGGCTCCTTCATTGTTCTTAATCTCCATATACAAAAGGGCGAGTGCATATCTGGCTTCATAAAAATTTTCATTTTTCATTTTTGACAACTCTAGCAATGCTATTGCATTGGCATGATGTTTGGCCGCAGTTGAGGCAACCGCTCCCAAATAGAGTGTATACGCATCCTGGACTTTCAACTCGTCAATTAAATGGTTGTAATGGGTATAGGCTTCTTCAAATTTTTTGTTATACAGGAGTGTCAAAGCCAAAGCACTTTCTATGTCCTGTATATCAGTATCTTTTGTCTGTAAAACATACTTTAGCTGCTCTTGCAGGTAGTAGAGCCTTCCGGTAATTAAATGTTCCTGTATATATGTGTATCTCGTAATGAAGGGGCCATAATATAAATCAGTATAGGTAAATTGCTGAGTGTTTAAGTATTTCAAGACCTCCTCTGCGTATTTTGGTATGGAATAGTTACCGAAATACGTATCTATATAGATCATATGCGGCAGGATATCATGAGGAAAGATGACTGTGAGTTTGGATGCAGCAGATTTTGCTCTGTCCAAATTTTTTGTTTTCATTCCAATAAGTACCTTGAGCATAAGATACAAAGGTCTTTGTTTGTAGTTTTTGTCAAGCCATTCAATTGCTGAGAGATAGTCATTGTCGTTGATATGTAAAAGAGTATTGTACAAATCAATCTCTTCACTGCTGTTTTCGCTGGAGAGGGAGTCTTTTAAAATAGATTCCAGTTTTGTGTAATCTTTATTTATCAGTTTACTGGTCATAACAGCATAAACACCGGAAAGATAGTTTTTGGCATCTAAGTGATAGGAACGTAAAAAGTGTTTGTTCGCCTGGAGCATATCTCCCATTTGTGCATAGGTCAGGGCTAAATTATAATGTAAAATAGAGTGTTTTGGCTGTATTTTAACAAGTTTTTGCAAATCCTGGTTTGCTTCTCGAATTTTTAAAGAAAGAGCCTTTTTAATGGCTTTTGTTATTCCTATATCAACATTTGATGCAGAATAGCTTTTTTTGAGATATTCCTGTGCAGATTGAATATTGTCAATATATATATTTGCATTTCCTTTTCTAATGTAACTGATTGTCTGATTTGCATTAAAGATTTTATAGGGTGAAAAATAAAAGATTTTCTGAAAATTAAGAAATTTTGAATCCTGAATTTTTTTCCTGTAGAGGGTCTGGGCTTTTTGGGGATCAAATAAAGCATCTTTGAGTTTGACACTTATAGGATAAATCTTATAAACTTTTTTCGGATATTCATCTGTAATTTTTTTGAGTTGTGATGCCGCTTTTTTTGTATGTCCTGCTTTAAGATTTATATAACTGCGTGCCAATTTTGCCCTGAGTGGCTGATTGTTTTTTGTGATAGCTGTGTTGAGATGCTCAATCGCAAGATTAAAGTCTCCTATACGCGCATACAGCAGGGCCAGACTGAAATCATCTACCTCTTCATTAATTTTTTCCAAAGCATCAATCGCATCATAGTTATTGTTATACAAAGCATTGATTTTTGCGCTTAAATGATTCTGTATAACAGGATATGCAGGATGATCTGTATTTTTGAGGGCATTTAAAGCACCGAGATAGTTTTTGTTATAATAGCTTATAAGAGTATAGTAATATGAGTACAAAGGCGAATTAATCTCATATGGCAAGTAGGCATAAGCCAGGTCGATGTAGTATTTAAAACTAGATTGATCCTTTACATGTAATGAACATACTGCCGCATTTATAGCGCTTACACATCTTTTCTCATCATTGAGTATCGCATTTTGAAATGTTTTCAACGCCAGTGCATACTGCTTGTTTTTCATTTGGGCAACACCAAGATTGTATTGTGATATAGCTTGAGAATAGTAGGCAATATTTTCATAAAGAGCCAAAGCTTTTTCTTTTGCGCCTGTTGCATAGAGATAATTTGCTTTGGCAATCATATTTTCAAGTTTACTTTGTTCTATAACGGGTGCTTTTGCTTCTTGAAGTTTGTTTTCCAGGAGACTGAAATTGTCAACTTTTTTTGTAGAGGATTTTTTTATCAGCAAGAGTGCAGTAACAGCAATAAGCAACACAACAATAACAGCAATTCCTCCAAAAAGAATGATTTTTTTCTGTTTGGATTCTTCATCATTTTCATCAAGAAATTCGTCATTTTGCTCATGCGAATGCAATACTGCATCGCTGTCTTCTATGATTATTATCTCTTCTTGTGCATCAGCCATTGACTACCCTGTTAAATATTGCATCTTTTGTATTGAATAAGCAAAAAAAGTACCAATGCTCTGAACTCTCAAACAATATCATTCTTTTTAATATAAAAATATTTTTCTAATAAAATAATATTATTATATCTTATATTTTAAAGAGTATTATATCAGTAACTACCTGATTTGATGCATATATGTAATGCATGAAGCGAGGTAGATTATGAAAGAAATTATTTCAATATACAAAAAGCAATATTCATTTATAGAAAATTCTTTGACTGCAATGATAGAAAGCGTTGACACAGATGCATATGATACAGTAGTAAAAGAATCACTTTTTTCACTTTTTCCGGCACTGCAGGCTACTTATAAAATAAGTAAAAATTTAAAACAGATTACGCCACTTTATACTCCGCAAGAAGATGATAAAACATATCTTGGACTGAATAAATCACATTTGCTTGAACGCATACAGTTCAGAGATGACAATATCTACATTTCAAATGTATATGTAAATTCAAGAAGCGCAACACCTTATATTACAGCAGTGCATTTTGTAAATGATGAATATTTTGTATATGATTTTGAATTATATACCCTCTTAAAAGAGTTGTCTTTGGTAGAGGGGCATGAATATTTCAGTAAATTTACACAGTATTTTTATGGGATTTTCGGATTTTTACTCTCTTTGTTCTCTTTTTCGTTGATTGTTTATGCTTTTTATACTGTTTGGCTGATTTTTGCTGCACAGGACACAGATATTTTGTCAGGGCTGTTTCGTTCTATTATCGCCTTGACACTGGCTTTGGCTATTTTTGATCTTTCAAAAACAATTTTGGAACATGAAGTGTTTTATAAAAGTATAAGCAGAGAGTACAATATAGAAAACAAACTTTTGGCAAGGTTTTTAACGTCTATTATTATTGCATTGTCTATAGAGTCATTAATGGTAGTATTTAAAATCGCTTTGAGTGATTATGAACAAATGATACATGCATTTTATCTGATAGCAGGGGTAGGTATCATGGTTGCAGTACTGAGTCTTTTTATATTTGTGATGCGTTATTCAAATACAAAAGAGTAATGTAAAGGCCTATAACGCTTTTAACATTGTGTCGGGTCTTTGAGACAAATTTGTCTTTGTTTTTCTATTTTTGCTTTTTTCATCTGCAGACTGGAGCCTGTTGCTACATCATTGAGAACAAAGGCAAAAGATGCAAGATATAAAAAGGAAAATCCGCCAATTAAAGCAATGATGACATAAATGTTGAAATATTTTGAGAGTCTTTTTTTCATAGCGTCCTCCTTAAAGGATATGCTACTATCTTATTGCAAAAAAACTTAATATATATAAATAATTTTAATATAATTGCAGTTCTTAATTAAGGGCACCTTCAACGTCATTAATTTAAAAAAATTAATGCCTTCTCGGAACCGGTACTTCAGTGCCGGCTGTTGCAATAGTTTTGCTACTCTCAGCCTGGACTGAAGTCCGGGTTCCAAAAAACTGCTCAACTTAACAGCATTGAAGGGAACCTTAATCTCTTTTACTGCACTCCTGCAGAATATACTTAACAATTGCATCATAATCAAGGTCAAGTCCTGCAGCAAAAGTTTCAATAAAGGAGCTGTTTTTGTCAGTAATATCAGGATTGAGATTTGTCTGCATAAAAAAACACTGACCGCTTTGGTTTGTTCTTATACTGATTTGTCCAAAATCTCTGACACCAAGATCAATATAGGCATCTATTGCAAGATTTTCAACACTCTCTTTGATTGTTTGGTCTTCAATGTTTTCCAGAATGTTTTTATTGCCGTTGTTTGATCGCAAAACCTTTACAGAGGAGATCAGCATATCATCTTCTTTTGTTTTTATGATGGATACAAGATAGTCTTCTCCATCGAGATACTCTTCAATCAAAACAGGAACATTATATGTATCAGAAAGAGAAGAAACGCTTTTTTCAAATTCGCTGAAACTGTTGACAGTAAAACATTTGTTATCTTCCTGACATTGTACGGAACGGGCTGGTTTTACAACCAGGGGATAATTAATAGGTATGTCATAATCACGCAGATATTTTTCTGCATTGGCAATAAAATATCTTGATGTACTGATACCTTTTTCTTTAAGATAGGATTTTGCCAGTTCTGTATCTGCATCAAAGAGCAGAGCTTTTTTATCTGAACCGGTAAAGTTAATATTGTGTTTTTTGAAAAAGTCACAGAGCCAGATTTTTTCTCCGTCTTCAGTGACAATATTGTTAAGAGTAAGGATAGCCAGGTGAGGTTTTCTTTGTACTGTTTGGTGTAGGCCTTGTATGGTGTGGCATTCATGAACTTCAGCAGTATATCCAAGGGATGCGATAGCATGTAAGATGGAGTTCTCTTTTAAATGTTCATTTTTTGCTGTTATAATTTCTATATTCACTAGTGCGTATCCTTGGTAAAATTAACTGGCTACATAAGTGTTGTAATTTTTGTGATTTGGTTGCGGAAGCAAGATTTGAACTTGCGACCTTCGGGTTATGAGCCCGACGAGCTACCGAACTGCTCTATTCCGCGATATTTGAGTCTAAAGTGGATGTTAAAAAGAGCAGACAGTTTTGATAAACTGCCCGCTGTGAAGATGTTACAGACCTGTAACGTTTTCTGCTTGTGGACCTTTGTCACCTTGACCGACTTCAAAAGTTACTTTTTGACCTTCGTCAAGTGAAACACGAGAGTGTCCGTTGTCATTAATTTGACGATAATGTACAAATACATCTTTGCCGCCATCTTCTACTTCGATAAATCCGAAACCTTTGTCACTGTTGAACCATTTAACTGTTCCATTTTGTAATGTTGCCATTGTAAATCCTTGTTTGTTTGAGTACACCAAATTTCTTTGATGATAAAAATCTAATATAAAGTTTTTCTTTTAGGTGAATGTACTGGAAACAAAGAAGTTATCAATATAAAGCAATCTAAAGATGTAACTAGAATCATCTTTTCTTGTTGGAAGTATATCTTAAATAAAATTTAAATGCAAGGAATATGTAGAATTCTTTTTAGAAATATAATATAGAAGAGAAATATACAAACGTATACTTTATATTATTTGGTCAATATAATATGTATATATTATGTTTTTAACAAAGTTAAAACTATATATAGTATTCTATCTTTGAATGAAGAAATTTTCATTCAAAGATAGATTATGAATTAGTATAACCATGTTATTTGTTATACAACATCATTTTTGTCCCTTCTCCCATTGGAAATGTTTTAGCATAAGAACCTTCAATAACACCTGTCTTTAAGTTAATTAGTTTAACAAATACAATTAATTCATTGTGGCTGTATGTATATGTACCTACTACTGCATATTTAATATTGAAACTTGTTGAACGAAGCTTTTTTATATCTCTCGATAAAATTTTAATGCCATTGTCTGAGATTTTAAAATATTTAGAAACTTCTGCTTCAATAACATCAATATCATAATTATTAATTATTGAATTTTTAATATTATTTGAAAAGACATATCCTAGCTTTGTGCAATTATTTAAAGATGTCATATCAACAAAATCAGTTACTATTATTTTTGCAGGTAGTTGTTTTACTTTTTTAAAAATATTTTTTACTGACTCATCTGAGAAAGCTATATAGTTTATATAAATACTTTCAACTTCTTGTGAATACAATCCATGCTTTTTAATATCGGTTTTTTTATAAGTTAGGGCTGGGTTAGTACCTACACATCCAGATATAAAAAAAATCAATGAGAAAGTTAGTAGTATTATTTTCATTTTAGTTTCCTGAACAATTATTTTTATTTTTGCATTTACATCTTGATCCACTAACACAATTATCTTCTTTTATTGATATAGTAAAATTATCTGTATCGGGTTTAGCATTTGCGGAACAAGCGATTCTCTCACAATTGCTTATTTTAGATAATGCTAAAGCACTGGAATCATTTAACTGGACACTTGATGCTGTAATTACATTGTTATGTTCATCTAATATACGCATATTAATTAATAGCCCACCTTTATATTCTCCATATGTTGCTACAAATATGACTGAATTAATTGGAAGTTTACTAACATCTTTTCTACTAAGATAAAATTCACCTTTTTTTTCAGCAATTGTAGGAAATTGTCCTCTGAAATCTATTACATTCCATCCTAGTCTTTTGAAATTAGCAATCATGGACTCAGAGAATAGTCTTCCAAAATTAGAAGATTGTTTAAAGTTGTTGACATTTACAGTAGATGTAACAATAATATTTTTTGTAATTATATTTTTATGTTTTTGAAATTCAGAGGCTCCAATAAGAGATGCTTGTCCTATTGTAGGAACAATTGGAATATTTGTTATTTGATTATGCATATTTCTGGCACTTGCAACAGTGTATAGGTCTGGTACCACACCCAATGTCTCTATTTTATGTCCACTACAGGCTGACAATGTAATTATTGTTAACAATGTAAGTGAAATTTTAATGAATTTATTTTTCATATTAAGCCTTTATATTAATTTTACAAATTATGACTTATATATTGTTAAATAGTGATTAATGTTGTAAATTTTAATTTAAAAAATAAAAAATTGTTTTGATAGTTTAGAATCTTTTAAAACTAAGGATTTTTTATTATAATATAAAGGGTAAACAAGCAAGTAGTGATAATAAACTTTAATTTGTACATATAAACAAAGAAGTATTTACATCCCAAGATAAGGATGTAAAACTTCAGGAATATCTATGCTTCCGTCTTCATTTTGAAAGTTTTCCATAATGGCTACAAGTGTGCGGCCAACGGCAAGAGAAGAACCGTTGAGGGTATGTACGAGTTCATTTTTTTTCCCGTTTTTAAAACGGATTTTGGCACGTCTTGCCTGAAAATCTCTTGTATTGCTTACAGAAGAGATTTCACGGTATTTGTTTTGCCCGGGCAGCCATACTTCAAGATCGATTGTTTTAGCCGCGGAAAAACCCAAATCTCCTGTACACAGAGTTACCAGTCTGTGTGGTAATTCCAAAGCAGTGAGTAAATCAGATGCACATGTAACCATATTTTCAAAAATTATATCGCTTTCACCCGGTGTAGCAATGCTTACAAGTTCTACTTTGTGAAACTGATGCTGGCGTATCATGCCTCTTGTGTCCCGTCCTGCAGCCCCGGCCTCTTTTCGAAAACATGAAGTATAGGCAGTCATTGTTTTGGGCAGTTCCTCTGTTGTGAGTATCTCATCCTGATAGAGATTTGTAAGAGGAACCTCGGCTGTAGGAATAAGGAAAAGCTCAGGATCCTCTACTTTATAGAGGTCATCTTCAAATTTTGGAAGCTGCCCTGTACCTTCAAGGGCTTTTCTGTTGACAAGTGCAGGAACACTGACCTCTTCAAATCCGCGTTCACGGTTAAAGTCAAGCATAAAGTTTATAAGTGCTCGTTCAAGTCTTGCACCCATGCCAAAGCTGACAGAAAAGCGTGAAGTTGCCAGTTTGACACCGCGTTCAAAGTCTATCCAGCCGTTTTGTTCTGCCAGTTCCCAGTGCTCTTTTGGGGTAAATGAAAACTCCCTTGGTGTGAGCACTTTTTTTATTTCGACATTGTCATCTTCATCTTTACCGTCTGGCACATCATCATCAGGTATATTGGGTATAGCCATTGCAAGCGCTTCGAGTTCTTCTTGACGAAGGCGTTGCACTTCCAAAGCATCAGCAATACGGATTTTATTTTCGTCAACTTTTTTCTTCAGCTCTGAGACATCTTTGCCTTCACGTTTGTAGACACCGAACTCTTTGCTCATAGCATTTTGCGCAGCCTGAAGGGTTTCAAAGTGGGCTTTTGCTTCTTTGAGTTCTTCAAATTTTATTTTCACTTTTTCCAAAAGCTTTGCATCAACGCCTTTGCGCATCAGTTTTTTGCTTATACCGTCAAAATCTTTTTGTAATAGTTTTAAATCAATCATTTTTATCCTTATACTAATATATCTTTGGCTATTTGAAACTGGTTCGCTGTCATCAGGTGAATTTTCGGATGGAGTTGTTTGAGCTCTTCAAAGAGTTTTTTACTAAGCTCAAATCCCACTTTATACTCCTCCTCTGCACCTTTTGTATTGGCCTCTCGGAGTTTGTCTATCCAGCAGGGAGGGACGTTGATTCCCGGTACATGGGATGACAAAAACTGTGCAGTGCGCAGCTTCGTGATAGGAAAAACTCCCAAAATAAGTTCTGCGTTTTTATTTTCACGGCAACACTCTTTGTTTGCTTTTTCTTTGAGTTCCAAAAGCTGTTTTGCATTTTCAACATCATATACCGGTTGTGTTATGATGCCTACTGCTCCGTGTTTGATTTTCTTTTGCATCTTTTTTTGGAGTGTTTTTGGGTTTTTTGCATAGGAGTTGACAACTGCAAAGGGATGTATCTGCTTTGGTGTAACATTAAAAGGTTTTGCTGCATAATCCATACCGGAGTTTAAAGCAGCAATGATGTCCAGGAGTAAAGAGCTGTCACCTTCAAAAACACCTTTTGTATTGGGTTGGTCAGAGATGGTGGCAGGGTCCCCTGTGAGTGCTAAAATCGCTCTGATGTCAAATTCATTTGCACCTAAAAGATCAGACTGCAGCGCAATTTTGTTTCTGTCTCTCATGCTCATGGTCGCTATGACCGGTTTTTTAAATCTTTCCTGAAGCAGTTTGGCGGCAAAAAGAGCATTGTACTTGAGTTTTGCCAAAGGGTTGTCTGTTGTGGAAAATCCATCGACTAAATCTGCAAGCCCGAGTGTTTCTATTTTGTCTATGGTCGGTGTAAAAGTTGCCGAATGTCCGGGTGTAGTTTCGAGAGTAATATATCTGTCGTTTTTTAATTTATGTATCAGTGTGTCAAACAAAAAAAATCCTAATTCGCTATAATTGCGATATTATATACAAAAGAGAGAAAATTTATGCTAAAACTTGCAGTATTTGACTTTGATTCTACATTAATGGACGGTGAAACAATTGATTTTTTTGCGGAGGAACTCGGGATAGGCGAAGAGGTTGCGCGTATCACAGAAGAGGCCATGAGCGGAAGACTTGATTTTTTTGAGTCCTTGCAACAAAGAGTAGGGCTCTTAAAAGGGCTGGATTATACAGTTGTTGAAAAAATAGCCCACAATTTACCTTATATGCCAGGAGCACGTGAGACAATAGCAGAGTTGAAAAACAGAGGAATGAAGGTTGTCTGTTTCAGTGGCGGTTTCAGAACAGCTACTTCATATGCAAAAGATATTTTAGGATATGATGCTGATTTTTCCAATGCTTTACATGTAAAGAACGGAAAGCTTACCGGACTTGTCGGTGGCGACATGATGTTTAATTTCTCAAAGGGAGATATGTTGGTAAGACTTCAAAATATTTTGGGTATCAACGAAGAAGAGACATTGGTTTGCGGTGACGGTGCAAATGACCTTTCAATGTTTGCCCATGCAGGGACTCGGATTGCTTTTTGCGCAAGAGACATTTTAAAACGTGAAGCAAATATAATAATAGAAACAAAAGATTTAACACAAATATTAAAGGAAATACAATGCTAGAGAGTACAGTGTGGAGACAGTATCATGATGACAACAGTTTTAGAGAAAAACTTGCAGAGTTTTGTAAACTTGATACTGTAGACCTGATAGAAGATGACAAAGAGCTTTATGCGGCACTCAAGGCAAAATTGACAAAAAAAGAGCTGAAACTTTTTGCAATGGACACGGCAGGGATTGCTCAAGGGAGAATTAAAAAAGAGTTCGCATATACTGATGAAGAGTTGGAAAAAGCAAAATTCAAGCTCTATAAAAAGTTAATTCAGGATAAAACCAGGCTCAGTTTTAGAGTATAGATTAATCTATAATTTATGAAGATGCTAGTAACATATCACAATGTTATAACATGTAAAGGAAAGTAAATGAAAAAAATGACTTCATTATTATTAGCTGCTGCAGTGGCCGGGTCAGTTTTTACAACAAGTGCAACAGCTGATGCAAGCAAGGGGCAAAGATTTTATTTAAAAAAGCTGAAGATCTGTAAGAAAGACGGACTGAAAAATGGAGCTGTATTTGCGATAAAACATGACCGTAAAGGTTGGACTTCTTTAAAAGAGTCTGGAAAACTTCAAGAAGAATGGATGAAAATTTGTCCTCATGGCGTGAAAAAAATCAAGAAAATGAAAGAAAAAGATGTAAAAAATCTTTATGATTTTGTTTGGAAATATGCAGCAGACGGTGAAGTCCCGACCTGTGGTTAATGACGAGAGTGCTTGTTTAAAATGATTTTTAAACTGACTCTTCTTGATTTTTCTTTATTCTCTCTGTGATCACTTATAATCCTATTTCTGTAGTTAAGACCACTCCCCTTTAAAATATGCGTTAAATATTTTTGTTTTGTGGGATCCTGCACCAAGAAGAGGGACCTGAACGCTTCATAGGAGCGTTTCATAGAGAGATCCTCATTGTTTAAAAATCTCTCTGAAAAAGTACTGTTTTCCCACTCGCTGGAAGTATGTCCGTTGATCTCTAAAGTTTTTACCTGCATTCTATGTGTGTATAAAAAATTCACCAGTTTTGTAAAAAATTCTCTAAAAAACTTTTTTTGCTGTTTGTCAAGTTTGTACTCTCCTGCCTTAAAATAAAGATTTTTAGCAGCAAATTCAATAGTTAAATCTTTTTTTATGATAACTTTTTTAGTCTCTATTTCTTTTTGAAACAACTGACGCAGCTGCGTGTAGAAATCCAGTGTGTCTATTGCAATCTGAGCAATTGTAGCATCCTTGTTGAGCTTGAGAATCCACATATTGTTTTCATTGGAATTTTCGTCTGTATGTATACCGGCTACACCTATCTGGGAGTTTGCTAAAATGACAGCTTTGTTAAAAACATCATAATTTTGTCCTCCGTAATGTTCCTGTTTTAAAAGTTTCAGATTTTTACTTATTATCATTGCCAGACCATCAGTGTTGGAAGTGTCTTGAACAAAGCCAACGCCAATCAATGTGCCGTCACTGAACTCCCTGAGATCGTTGATTTGGCTTGAGTATGTTGTACTGATTTCACTGTCAATCAAGATGTTTTTATAGATGTCAAACTTTACAAGGCGTATTTGCTTTTTGTGCATGGCATCTGTTTTGACTAAAGATATGACAAAATTTTGATCTTTCAGTCTGAGTAAACTTACAGGTTCATTGAAGCCATTGCCCGGAATCTCTTTGAGCCATATGTTATCGCCGTTCTGGGTTAATCTTGAGATGTTCACAGCTGTTTTCATTTTTGTATGTGTTGTGCTGAGAACTATTATTGAACCGTCATCGGCTTCTGCAGCATCTATTCCCTGATCATCATACTGTGTGCCGTATTTTTTCGTCCACAGCAGATTTGCATCTTTGTCAAACCTGCTTATACATACATCATCGTTGCCCAAACCGGTTTGGAACATATTGTCTTGTGTTGACCTGGAAGTAAAAGAGGTGCCTATTGCTAATACTTCGCCGTCTTTTAAGGCAACAAGTTTATGTATTGTATTATTATTTTTAGTCCCAAAGGAGACTGATCGCTGTAGATGCAAAGCAGCATCGAGTAATACCAAGAGTTGTGAACCACCCATTGTGTATCCACCTATAATATATCCATTTGTGGGTGTTTTTACAAAGGAGGCCGGTTTTGCAAATTGTGTAAGAGGAATGATTTTTGACTGTATGATTTGTGCTTTGTCATTCACTCTGATAAGGTTTATTTTGGCACCGTATTTATTTGAAAGGCTCTGCAGGTATGCAAAAGGATCATTATATGTTTTGTTGGCATGCAAACCTTGCTTTTTGAAATCATATGTAAAACCAAGAACACTTAAGGTTCCATCGTAATTTTGGGTGATATCAACTAAGCCTGACTGAAAAGGTTTATGAATAATGAGTGCAAAATCATCAGATGTTTTTGCATGAAGCAAAAAATTATAAAATAGTAGTAAAATAAGTAAAGTTAGTTTCATAGGACTGCTTTTTTAGATAAACTGTAGCAATAAATATTCCTAAGTGGTGTTTGTCGGAAAAGTTTAGGGGATGATGTGGTGCAAAAGCACCAGAAAACCTATTTCAGGTTTTCAAATGGCGCAGTTACAACTTGCTTACGGCTTACAGTATAAGGAACTAAAGCTGCTGCACGAGCACGTTTGATTACTACAGTAATCATATCTTGGTGACGTTTACAGTTTCCTGTTAAACGACGTGGCATAATTTTGTATCTTTCTGATAATGAAAAACGTAAACTTGCTACTTCTTTGTAATCCATGAAGTCAACTTTTGCTTCACAGTATTTACAATATCTTTTTTTGTATTTTCTTTTTTCTGACATGGTATACCCTTTGTATCTATTTTTTTCTAAAACGGAATTTCATCTTCATCTATATCAATTTCAGGAATAGAGTTGCTACTTGGCATTTCACGACTCTGGGACGCTGCTTGATTGTTATTGTAACTATTTTGCTGCTGTGGTGCCTGGTAACTTTGCTGCTGTTGTTGCGCAGGCGGCTGTTGATACCCTTGCGGTTCTCCCTGAGCTGGTGCGTTATATCCACTGTTTTGTGCCGGTGCATTATAACCGCCACCTTGGTTGTCACCTTTGGAATCAAGCATTTGCATAGTTTCTACAATAACAGAATGTTTCGATCTTTTTTGTCCATTTTGGTCAACCCACTGTTCAAAGTTTAATCTTCCCTCGACAAGAATCTTACTTCCTTTTCTGAGGTATTGGTTTGCAACTTCGGCACTTCTTCCAAAGAATGTGATATCTACAAAACAGACTTCCTCTTTCTTTTCTCCATTACTGGTGAATTTACGGCTTGTAGCAATTGCAGTCTTTGCAATTCCCATTCCCCCTTGAGAGTATCTAAGCTCGATATCGCGTGTCAAGTTACCAACTAAAATTATTTTATTGAACATAAGTTTTCCTTCATTTTATAGCGAATGCTATTACTCAGCTGCTGCTTCTGTTGCCGGAGCTTCTGTTGCTTCTTCTGCTTTTGGAGCTTCTTCTGCTTTTGGAGCTTCTTCTGCTTTTGGAGCTTCTTCTGCTTGTGCTTCAGCTACAGGAGTCTCAGTTGCAGGAGCTTCTTCTGCTTTTGGAGCTTCAGATGCTTTGTTTGCTTTTTTTACGAGTTCATTCCATGCTTTTATTTCACGGTTTGAATCATATTTGATCGTTATAAATCTTAAAAGGTCTTCGTTGATACGGAAACGTCTTTCAATTTCAGCGATTGCAGCAGGTGCTACTGAGTAGTAGATTACATAGTAGTAACCACGTTCGTTTTTTTCAATTGGGTATGCTAATTTTCTCATTCCCATAGCGTTTGTCGCTGCAATTTCTCCACCGTTTGAAGTAATAACTTCTTCAACTGCTTTGACGCTGGCCTGGATTTCTTCTGCAGTAAAAGTAGGTTTTACGATTACTAGGTTTTCGTAGTGTCTCATATAGTATGATCTCCTCTTGGTATTGCCTAATTCTAGGCTTTTGTTTCCCTTTCGGATCTGAATATAGTGTCAATTCTGACATTACAAAGAGAAAGGAACCCGAAATTATACATAAGTTTTGCTTAAAAAAAGCACATATGCTTTTTAGGCACTGACTAATTAGAACAGAAATTGCTTAAAAAGATAAAATTCATAAAGAAGGATTTTATCATGGCAGTAAAAGAGAGTGAAAGAAAATACAGACCATATAAACGATTAACACAAGAGCAGATAGAACTTATATATAAACTCTTTGAAGAGAAGATGGAACAAAGGAAGATAGCAAGAGCACTAGGAGTGCACTTACGTACAGTACAATTAGGTAAATCCCACGAAAAATAAAACAAATCTTAATCAATATAGTTTGATTCAATCAATTGAACACTAAAATCATCACGATAAAGAGCATTTCTTTTAATATCTGCCATTGTAGTTTTACCGGTTAGGAGTACCTTTTTATCTTTGTTCTCATTTAAAAACAACTGATAAAGATTAACAGTAAAACTTCTAAGAATAGCTATAGAGAAAGGCTCTTTATATGCTATATGGTCATCTTCTTCAGTAAGCATATCTAAGTGATAGTGATATGTTTCCACTCTCCAATGTTGCAGTATCTTTTGAAGAAACTCTTTTGCAGTTGTTTTAAAGTTAGCCATTAAATATTGAGTTGAAATTGTAACTTCACCAGTCTGTGCATTTGTTAATGTTTTCGTCACTTTAATGAGTGATTGAATATTTTGAAAGTTCTCATGATACATAACTAAATCAGCACTTTTATTTTGAAAAACTTCTACTTTTCGAGAGACTCTTTTGTTGTTTTCAGTTAAATAGCTATCTTCATCATCAACTCTATCTGTAGGCTGATTAAACTCTTCTATGGTCTTTATAGCTTTCTCTTTGAGGTGTTTCTGGTTATCTTTGAGTTTTGCTATATATCTGTTACCTTGCTCATCAATAGTGTTGAGAATCTCTGATTGAGTAAGCAGTGCATCAAAGGAAAATATCTGTCCTTCATTGCTAAAAATATTATCGTTTAAAACCTCTTTGAGTGCAGTAATTTCGCTACTCTTATTTTTATCTAAAAACTTGTGAGCAAACACTATTTTTATATCTTTATCCAAGATATTTAGTATTGCTTTATGTCTTTCCTGTGTGTATTGACCATTCACGTCGCTACCTCTCAGCCACTTCCCGTCAATAGCAATATTTTCTTGTGCAATGAATGGAAAAAAGAACTCTCTAAATACTTTTTCCAAAGCATTATTATCTGTGTTTATCAATAAACGATGATATGTTGATTTGGAAGGAATCGTTATCTCTTCTTTATCAAAAATCTCTTTGAGTATTGCATTGTCTTTGTTATATATCATCCATGAAAATATATCCTTAAAAGTTGTATTTCCTTTGATAAGTGCAAAAAGTGTCATGAAAAGAACTTCGTGCAATGGATATTCTATCTTCCCTGTATCTACTCTATAGTCTGGGATACTTTTTAGCGATTCAAGTAAGGCTTTTGTGCGTGTTAATTTGATGGTAAACTCCTTGTTTTAGGAGTCTAAGCAATATTTCTTCCAGTTCTTTTGAATCTATTGATTAAGATTTATTTTATTTTTCGTGGGATTTACCTACAGTACAATACCATTTAAAAAAAACTCAACGAATATAAAGATCTTTATATCGACTTTGCGAACAGAATCAAATCGGCACCTGTAGTCTTTACATACATGATAATGGATGAACTGTATACATTCATAGGTAAAAAGGCAAAAAGATACTATTTATGGGCATCTATAGCTGTTACACAACATGGAAAATATTTCTATTTTTATCATCTCTCAAGATATAAAAATGCAGGAGCACTTTTTGAGTTTAATCAACAACTCCCGTCTACAGATAAAATATACTGTGACGGTTGTTTCTCCTATGATAAGATTTATGGATCTAAAGCAAGTATGGAGAAATCCAAAATAACCAATGTGATTGAAAACCTTAATTCTCAGATAAGAGATAAAATCTCTTATCTTGTTAGAAGAACAAAAGCCCATGCCAGAAGTTATGAGTGGCTTGATAATAGACTTGCCTGGTTCTTTGTTAATAAAAATATTGGTAAATAAGGTTATTTAGTCAGTACCGCTTTTTATGACAAACTGCAATAAAATTAAGATTTTTATTTTTTTAGGATATAGTTTCAGTAAATTTAAGTTTAAGATGAAGAGTAGATGGCAAAAAGAAAAAAAAGAACACGAAGAACGAAGAAAAAAACCGGTTCTTCTTTATTAAAATATACAGCATGGTTTTTAGCACTGATAGCCCTTGTTTTAATATCTTTAATTACAGGGTATTATTTTGGGGCGAATGATGGAAAAACGCATAAAAAAGAAAAGCTGACCACAAAGCACAAGTCAGTACAAACAATTCCAAAAGCACCGGCTGTAAGTGTCAACAAAAGACTGCAGGAGGTCCTGAAAAAAGAGACAAAAACATATGTTTCTGCCGCACATGAAATAGATAATGAAACCCTGGCAAATCCTCCAAAGCAAAAACCGAAAAAAGTGCAGGTTTATACATCCAAACCGAAATTGGCCATCATCATAGATGATATGCAGACCGCATCACAGGTAAGAGCCGTAAAACGTTTGCATCTCAATGTTACGATGTCTTTTCTGCCACCACGTGCAGCTAGGCCCGACTCTGCGAAACTTGCAGCACATGAAAAGTTTTATATGGTGCACTTACCGATGGAAGCAATGCACTTTAATGCTGAGGAACCGCATACTCTTCGCATACATGATTCTCAGCAAAAAATTTCCGCAAAAATAAAAGATATCAAAAAACTGTTTCCAAAAGTCGCCTATATCAACAATCACACCGGCAGCAAATTTACCTCAAATGAAATTGCCATGAACAGACTGGTTTTTGCTTTAAACGCAAACCACATACGCTTTATAGACAGCAGAACAACAGCAAAAACAATGGCACCCAAAGTGTTGAAAAATTTCGGACTCAAATATGTTGCACGCGATGTTTTTTTGGATCATCACATGGACAAGCCCTATATTTTAAAACAGATAAAAAAAGCCATTGCAGTTGCAAAGGCACATGGCAGTGCCATTGCGATAGGCCATCCACATAAAAATACACTGCAGGCACTCTCTGAATCAAAGGCTTTGTTCAAAGATGTTGAGTTAGTGCAGATAAATAAAATATATTGACTTTGCAATGCAGCAAATAGATTTTCATATACCCGAACTTGATGCTATGAAGCACTATCCTGAGAAACTTTTTTACAAAGGAAACAGTGGATTATTACATAAAAAGAAAATTGCAATTGTAGGAAGCAGAAAACCAAATCAATATGCAAGAGAACTGACACACCGACTTTCTCACAAACTTTCTTTAGCGGGTGTCTGCATAGTTAGCGGCGGTGCTTTGGGCGTTGATGCCATTGCACATAAGGCTGCCGGTGCAAAAAACACCATTATGGTTGCAGCAACAGGGCTAGACAAGCGCTACCCTGCAATCAATAAAAATATTATTGCAGATATTGAGACAAAGGGTTTGGTGCTCAGTCAGTTTGAAGAAGGGACTCCTTCTCATAAGTATCATTTTCCTTTGCGCAATGAAGTAGTCGTTGCTTTGGGAGATGTCCTTGTAGTGACTTATGCAGATTTTAACTCAGGAACAATGCGCAGCGTTGAGTATGCTTTGAAAATGGGAAAAGAAGTATATGTATTAGCACACCGGATAGGAGAGAGTGAAGCGACAAATGAGTTACTTGCAAAAGGAGAGGCAAAAGCTATCTATAATGTCGATGCTTTTGTTGCGCAGTTTGCAGGCTTTACATGTAAAGAAGTGGCTTTGGATGAGTTTTTGTACTATTGTCAAAGTAATCCAACATATGAGGACGCTTTACAAAAATATCCGACCAAAATTTTTGAAGCAGAACTAGCAGGAACAATTGTTATAAAAAACGCAAGAGTTTTTCCCACTTCTTAATTGAAGGGCAGCTTAATAACTTATTGAGAGATAAAGGGTTATGTCAAAAGTATTATCTTTGGACAAATACTTGTTTTTCTTATAAATAACATAAGGGGGTTTTGTGGTTGTTTCATATTCATTTTGTGGTAACCACTCATGATACACCCAATGAATAAATTTCAAAAAGTCTCCGGATTCTCCCTGCAGGTCAAATTTTGCGTACACGCCTCCTGAAATTTTAAAGTTTGGCAGTCTGTCATTTACGCTAATATCTGGATCCTCATTTACGATGCAAGCAACATACTGGCACTCATCAAGCGGTGTAATCGCCGGATTGTCATGCAGGAGTGCAATCTCTTTGTAATTGGTGAGATTGTTGCTAAATACCCATGTTTGGAGTTTTTGCCAAGTCTGTTTTATGCTGTCGTTATAGCCTCTGTGTCTGATATAGTATGCTGAAAGTTCAGGCATCTTAACAATTTCAGGTGTAATGGTATGAAACTGTGCCTTTGATTTTGTGGCTATGAGAGACTGCTTGAGGATTTTGCTTGAATACTTTTTGTAGCCCCCTTTTCGCCACTCTTTGGGTGTCATGGCAAAGCGGATTTTAAAAGCGCGTATAAAAGAAGTCTGCGAAGAATATCCACAGGAGTTTGCAACTTCGGATATGGTGGAGTATTTGTTGGTTAAGAGCAGATTGGAAGCTTTTTGCAGGCGTATGGATTTTATACTTTCATATATATTTCGGTTGAATATCTCTTTAAAAATCTTATGCATGTAAAATTTGTTGATTTTCAGGTTTTGGGCAAGTTCATCCATATTGATATCTGTATCTATATTGGTATAGATGTAATACATAATATAATTGGAAATTTTTATCTTTTTTTCTAAAGTTGTTTTCTTCATAATGCTTATTATAGCAAAATTAGAAAATAAAAATCACAAAAATAGATAACTTTAATGCCAATTAAAGTATAGAGATAAATTTTTTAAAACTTTATAATACTGCAGTTTAAAATATTGGAGAATCACATGAAGCAAAAAATATCTAAAATATTGATCGCAAACAGAGGCGAAATAGCGCTGAGAATTATTCGTGCGTGTAAAGAGTTGGAAATAAAAACAGTTGTTGTATTTTCAGAGGTTGATGTGGAGGGTGTCTGGGTTGCCAAGGCAGATGAATGCTACCCTATAATGGGGAATCCTATTGAAGCATATTTGAACTATGAAAGAATAATTTCAATGGCAAAAAAAGCAAACTGTGACGCCATACACCCCGGATACGGATTTTTATCTGAAAGTGCTGAATTTGCCAGAGCCTGTGAAGAGAACGGTCTCATTTTCATAGGTCCCAAGCCGGAGCATATTGAACTCTTTGGTGATAAAATGGCTTCCAAAGTTGCTATGAAAAAAATCGGTGTTCCGGTTTTAGAAGGGACTGATACACCGGTTGTAGATGTCAAAGAGGGTGAAAAAATTGCCAAAGAAATAGGATTTCCTGTAATCATCAAAGCTGCATTCGGCGGTGGCGGTAGAGGAATGAGGATTGTCAAACAGGCAAAAGAATTTTCTAAAATGTTTGAATCTGCTACAAATGAAGCGGTGAAATATTTTGGCAAAGGCGATGTTTTTATTGAAAAATATGTTGAAAACCCTCGTCATATTGAAGTGCAGATTGTTGCCGACAAATACGGAAATATTGTGCATTTGGGAGAGAGAGACTGCTCGATTCAGCGTCGCCATCAAAAAGTTATTGAAATTGCACCGTCGCCACTCCTTAATGATGCTGTTCGAAAAGAGCTTTACAGAGTTTCCATCAAAGCAATGTTCAGACTGGGTTATGAAAGTGTCGGAACAGTAGAATTTTTGGTTGATGAGCAGGATAATATTTATTTTATAGAAATGAACACCAGGGTTCAGGTGGAACATCCTGTCACTGAAACGATTACAGGTGTGGATATTATACAAAGAATGATAGAGATTGCCGGTGGGGACAAGTTAAAATTTTTACAAGAAGAGATAAAATTTCGAGGCTATTCCATTGAATTTAGAATCAATTCTGAAGATCCGCAAAACAACTTTATGCCAACTGCCGGTACGGTTACAAAATATCTGACACCAGGAGGACCAGGCGTGCGTCTTGATACCAGTCTATATGCAGGCTATGAACTGCCTACATGTTATGACTCTATGCTTGGAAAACTCATAGTCTGGTCTCTGGACTGGGAGGGTGCTGTCAAAAAAGCCAAAAGAGCACTGGACGAGTTCTATATTGAAGGATTCAAAACAAATATAGTCCTGCACAGAGAAATTGTACGGGATGATGAGTTTAGAGCAGGAAAATTTAATACAGGTTATTTGGATTCCAAAATGGAAAAATTCAATCTTGGTGCAGTCTCTTTGCTTGCTGATGAAGAGAAGAAAGTCTCTTTTTTAAGCAGTATTATCAAAAAAATCAAAGAGAATAATTTAATTACAAGAAGCTAAAAACAGCGGTGCTTAGAGAATAAGCATCGCATCCCCGTACGAATAAAATCTATATTTTTCTTTTATCGCTTCAGCGTAAAGCTGATGTGTTTTATCGAGTCCGACAAAAGATGCAACCAGCATAAGCAGTGTTGATTTTGGCAGATGAAAATTTGTCAAAAGATGGTTGACACGCAAGGGTTTGTTGTTTGGATGCAAAAACAGATTTGCTTCACCCCTCGTTTGTTCTTTATGCCTTGCATAAAATTCTATAGTTCTTGTCGATGTTGTTCCTACACTCAAGAGAGGAATATCAGAATCCAAAATCTCTTTTGCTTCTTGGGAAATATCATAATACTCCGAATGCATAGGATGGTTTGTTATCACTTCAGCTTCCACCGGTTTAAAAGTACCGCTGCCTACATGTAAAGTAATATAGGCATGCTTATGTTTTTTACAAATCCTTTTATGCTGCTCGGATGTAAAATGCAGCGAAGCAGTAGGTGCAGCTACGGCTCCTTCTTGCGAAGCAAATACGCTTTGGTATTCATCAGCATCTTTATCCTCATCCGGTCTTTGAATGTAGGGAGGAAGAGGGATATGCCCTATTTTGTCTATGACAGGAAGCAAGTCTTCAAACCGTAACAGTATGTTGTTTTGGTAAAAGTTTACTTCACGACTGCCGTCATCATTTAATTGTTTCACTTTTGCCATCAGACTCTCATCAAAAAATATTTCTGTGTCTATCTTCACTTTTCCTCGAATATATACATTGATATTGTGTGCAGTAATGGCTCTGTTTATGAGAAGTTCTACTTTTCCGCCACTCTGTTTTTTTCCAAAAAGTCTTGCTTTTATAACCTTTGTATCATTAAAAATGAGAGCACACTCCGCAGAAAGAAAGTTTTCAAGATTATAAAAAAAGGTGTGTGTAATTGTGTCAGTGGCTCTGTCGTAGACTAAAAGTTTTGCATGGTCACGGGGAGAAGCAGGATAGTTTGCTATAAGTTCATCGGGAAGAGTGAAGTCATAGCTTGCAGTGAGTAACTCCTGGTTACTCATCTTTATCCTTTTTATCTGTAAGCTCATCATACTCGTCATGATGTTTAACGCTTAAACTGCTTTCATCTTCTTCCTCTTCATCATCCTCTTCTTCTTCTTCGAGAGGTGGAGCAGGGTTTACCATTTTCACTATCAAAATAGAAAGCAGATAGAGTATCACAAGCGGACCGGCCATAAGCAGTTGTGTCAATACATCCGGTGGCGTCAGCAGGGCTGCAACTATAAAAATAATAATGATTGCATATTTGAAAAATGCTGTCATCTGTCTGTCATCAACAAGTCCAAGAAGAGCTAAAAAGTAGGCAAACACAGGCAGTTCAAAAGCAAGACCAAACCCAAACATGATTTTTGTAAAAAATCCGACATAATCCTCGATGTTAATAAGCGGAGTAAATTTAAATGAACCAAAGGTAATGAGGAAGTCAAATCCAAAAGGTGTCACAATATAGTAGGCAAAAAGAACACCCACAAGAAACATAACTGTACCACCAACTATAAAAGGAATGATCATCTTTTTTTCGTGTGCATAGAGTCCAGGCGCGATAAAAAGCCAGATTTGGGAAAGTATAATAGGTAAAGCACCTACAATCGCTGCAAAAAATGAAACTTTTAATGCGACAAAGAATGCGCCGCCAACCTGTGATGTGGTAATCATACCGTTTGCCGCATTGACAGAGACTTTTCCGACTTCTGTCAGAGCGTCATTGAGTGGTTGTACCATCCATGTAAGTATAGGTTCATGGAAGTAAAACATGACAAAAAACATAACTATTAAACTTGCTGCTGAAATAGCCAGCCTTTTTCGGAGTTCTACAAGGTGTGGTCTTAATTCATCAAACATTTTTAGTATCTTCTTTTTTCTTTTTCTTGAAAGTTACTTCCTGCGGTTCTTTGGGTGTTTCTTTTGTTTTCTCATCATCTTCTAAAATATCATCTGTGAGGCTTGTAAGTTTTGCACCGGCCTGTGCAGGAATATCTGTAACTTTGTTCAGGCTTTCGCTGGCATTCAGAAGTTCTTGTTTGTAGGCAAGTGCTTCTTGTTTTATCTGACTTAAATTCATCTCTTCTTCAAGAGAATCTTTTACTGTGCCTATTGTGTTTTTAACATTTCTAAAAAATTTAGCAATTTCGACCATTGTACTAGGTAGTTTGTCCGGACCTAGAAATAAAATAGCGACAACTGCTATGAGTAGCATCTCTGTAAAACCCATACCAAACATATTCAGCCTTCATAGTTTATTGATAGTGAGATTTTATCCAAAGAATCATTAAAAAATCTTCAAGAGGTCAAAAAGAGCGCAATTTCATCTGCCAAAAGATAGTCTTCATTGTAAAAAGTATTGTTTTTTAACTTTATTTTATGTTCATGCAACAGAATTTCCGCTTTTTTTCTCTCTTGTGTATTTAATATATCCTGATCTATTCCGATGACACAGCGCAGCCCTAAAAATATCTGTTCAAGTCTTTTGTCTTCTAATGTGAGCGTCTCTTGTCTGATTGACAAGGGATCGCTGATATATGCTTCTATATCAGTTAAGGGGTAAAACCTTGTAAGTCCAAGTTTGCCGACAGCTCCGACCCCGGCCCCGATATAGTCTTTATATTGCCAGTAGCCTAGATTATGAAGAGATTGGTAGCTTCCAAAATTACTGATTTCATACTGTGAAAACCCATGGTCTTGAATCTCTTTAAAGAGCCATTTTGTAAGAGAAAGCTGTTCGTTTGACATGTGTGGACGATTTTCAAATGCAGTTCCCTCTTCAATCATTAAGGCATAAGCACTGATGTGGTTGATTGGCAGAGACAGAGCCGTTTGAATATCCTTTGCAAGCAGTTCTTTTGTATCACCCAAGGTAGCATAAATCAAATCAAGTGAGATGTTTTCAAATCCAACAGCAGCGGCATTGTGAACAGCATCTACAGACATTTGTGGAGTATGTGCCCTGTTTAAAATTTTAAGTTTTTTTTTGTCAAAGCTTTGTGTTCCGAAGCTGATACGATTAACTCCGAGATTATACATGCCCTCAAGCCACTCTTTTGTTGCAGAGTTGGGATTTGCTTCACTGGTTATTTCTGCGTTTTTCATAAGATAGGGATTAAGCAGGTCAAAAATTTCTTCATAAAGCTGCGGGACGACGGTTGAAGGTGTACCGCCTCCTATAAAAACAGTCTCTATGGTCTCTTTTTTTGCTTGAAATCTTTTGAGTTCATACTGCAGCTGTTTTTTAAGTGCATACATGTAGTTCTCTTTGAAATGAAACTTGTCAACATAAGAGTTAAAAGCACAGTAAGAACATTTAGAATCGCAAAAAGGAATATGAATATAAACTAACATAGTGAAATTATAGCCGGATAAACTTATTTTAATTGCTATTGCTGTATAATCGCGATAATAGACTTCTTACATAACTCCTATATGTTTCAGCATTTTATAGAGAGTTTTAATCAAGGCAGATGTTCTCAAGCGTAGCTATAGCTACGGTTGGGGTTGTCTAACGCAGAGTAAAGCTCTCTATAAAGTGTCCTGTGGAAGGATAAAGAAGCAGCAATCTTGCACAATCTTATCACTTCTTTATCCTCTGAGGCATACAGGAGTTATGTAAGAAGTCTAATTAACTACAGGTGCTTATATGAGTAAAGAAGAAATATACCGTCCCAATGTTGCTATGATAATCGTCTCAAATGAGTATCCGCAAAAAAAAGATGTTTTTATCGCACAAAGAAATGATTTGACTGACATTTGGCAGTTTCCACAGGGTGGCATTGATGAAGGCGAAGAGGTCAAAGAGGCTCTTTTTCGTGAAATGGAAGAAGAGATAGGGACAGACTCTGCTGAAATAATAGCAGAATATCCAGAGTGGATTTCTTATGATTTTCCTCCTAAAATTGCGAATAAAATGAAGCCGTATAAGGGACAGACACAAAAATATTTTTTACTCAAACTTGCAAAAGATGCCAAAATAAACCTGGATACAAAGCATCCCGAGTTTATAAACTATAAATTTGTGGCAATAGAGGATGTTTTAGACTTTACACCGCATTTTAAGCAGTCTGTATATGAAAAAGTTATAAATCATTTTAAAAGAGAGGGGCTGTTGTAAATGCTAATAGTTCAAAAATTCGGTGGGACCAGTGTTGGTGATTTGGAACGCATACAAAATGTAGCGAATCGTGTGGCAAAAACAAAAGAAGCCGGGCATGATGTAGTCGTTGTTGTTTCGGCAATGAGTGGAGAAACAAACAAACTTGTCGGATATGCCGAACATTTTTCAAAAAATCCGGCTCGGGCTGAGATGGATATGCTGTTGAGCTCAGGCGAAAGAGTGACATCGGCACTCCTTTCTATTGCACTGCAGGAGATGGGAATTGATGCTGTGGCAATGACGGGGAGAAAAGCGGGTATTGTCACCGACAATCAGCATACCAAAGCGCGTATTGAAGAGATTGATCCCAAAGCCATGAAAAGTGCGTTGCAAAGTGGCAAAGTTGTTGTGGTTGCCGGTTTTCAGGGAGTAAATTCTGACGGAGATGTCACAACACTCGGACGCGGAGGAAGTGATCTTTCTGCTGTTGCCATTGCAGGTGCATTAGAGGCTGACTTATGTGAAATTTATACGGATGTGACAGGTATTTTTACAACAGATCCGCGAATTGAACCAAAAGCAAAAAAACTTGATAAAATCTCTTATGAAGAGATGCTTGAACTTGCATCATTAGGCGCAAAAGTATTGCAAAACCGCTCTGTTGAACTGGCAAAAAAACTCAATGTCAATCTTGTAACACGAAGCAGTTTTTGCGATGATGAGGGAACATTAATTACAAAGGAAGAAAATATTATGGAAAAACCACTAGTAAGCGGAATTGCGTTAGACAGAAACCAGGCGCGCATCTCTTTAATGGGTGTCAAAGACAGACCGGGCATTGCTTCTGATATTTTTAATGCATTGGCAGATGCCGAGGTCAATGTGGATATGATTATTCAGAACAAGGCGGTTGATGATACAACAAATATTGACTTTACTGTACCTGTGAGTGATTTACATGACGCAAAATCTGTTGTAGACACCTTTGTGCAAAGCGGTGAAATCAAAGATGACTCTTATAATGAAGATATCTGTAAGGTTTCTGTAGTGGGTGTTGGTATGAAATCGCATGCAGGTGTTGCTGCAAAAGCATTTTCAACGATGGCAAAAGAAAATATCAATATCAATATGATTTCAACATCAGAAATAAAAGTATCCATGGTTATTGATGAAAAGTATGCAGAGCTTGCTGTTCGTTCTTTACATAATACTTATGAGTTAGACAAATAAGTAATTACATGCCGGATTTTGCACAATGGAGCCTGGATGCCATAAGAGAAAAGGGCGGTAGTCTCAGCTGGCTTGAAGAACACCGGTTTGAGTGGTCCAAAACAACTGCATACGCATTGGAGCAGATTCTCAATGGCAAAACAATCATTTTAATTACTGATGAAAAAAGAAAGTGGTTTGAAAATTACATTTTGAGCTCTTTAAACGGAGTGTTGCTTGAACGCCCTATGATACCTATCATCAGTATTGACAATATTTATACGCATTACAACAGTGTAGGCAGTGGTGAAATGATAGATATTATAGATGATATGATATCACTCTCTTTTAAGGGCGACTACTTTTTTTGGTACATTGGCAAAGGAGATGATAAACGCAGCGATATTGCCAAAAGAAAAGATGAGAGTTATTTTTGGATCTTTGATGAAGATTTCAACAATGCGTTTACACTCAAATCCTATGATACGGATTTGGATATCAAACTGTTACAGCTTTACAAACTTTTTGATGCTTCGTTGAATGCTGCAATGTTTGGAGAGGTTGATGCAAGCTCCTGATGCAATAAAAGGGCATATCCTCATTGCAAATGATGTGGAGGAAGCTGCTGAAAAACTTGAAAATGAACTGCAGGGCTTCAGAGTTGTAAAGTTTATAGAAGAAAATTTTAAAATTGAACATGCAAAACTTGTAACGGCTGAAGCATACATCAGTGAAGCACAGACAAAGTATATCATCATCGCAGCTTCTGAGTTTACTGATGTGGCACAAAACTCTCTGCTAAAACTTTTGGAAGAACCGCCGACAAATATAGAGTTTATTATTATCTCCCCGACGAAATCAAATTTGCTGCCTACCGTACGCTCACGACTGCCAATTTTAAAAAATCAACTCCATCACAGTGTTATGGAGTTGGATATTACACTGGCTCGACTCGACTACAAAGAGGTTTTTGCATTTTTAAAACAACATGCCAGAGTCTCTAAAACAGAAGCAAAAGCTTTGGTTGAAGCTCTTTTTTACCGTTCTACTGTTGTTGAGAAATTGATACTCTCTCCATCACAGCTGGATAATTTTGACAAAGCCTATCGATTGCTTGACCTGAATTCACGCCCCCAAAGTGTTTTGGCAATGCTGCTTATGAGTTTTGCTCAGGAGAGACAATGAGAGTAGAAAAACTGTCAAATGAGATAAATATAAAAGAGGCATTGCAAAAGCTTGGTGTTGATGCGGGCGGTATTACAATTTTGGCGTCAAAAGCAACAATGCATATTTTACATATATATGATTTACATGTAGGGGCTGCCAATATTTTGAAACAGGATGCTCTCTCCATCGGGGCTGATTTGGCTGTTCCTCGGGGGACAGTTGTCGCAGCCAGGCCAAAAGTTGACTGCATACTTATTGCAAATACAAAACAGTTGAAAACTTTGGCAAAAAAAGAGCTGGCACAGCCTTTTGGACTCAAAGAACTGGCAAAAAAACTCAAAGAGTTTGCACAGGTTCGTCAGACGGATGCAGTAGAGATTATGGGTATTATAAATGCGAATGATGACAGTTTCTACGCACAAAGCAGGCTCAAAGAAAAAGAAGCAATACAAACTATAGAGACTATGATTGAAGAGGGTGCAGATATAATAGATATCGGGGCTGTCTCTTCTCGTCCAAATGCTCCATCTGTGAGTGTAGAAGAGGAGTTGGCAAGAATAGAACCGCTTTTGAGACTTATAAAAGAAGAAAAACTGTATGAAAAGGTAAAATTCAGTTGTGACAGTTATGAACCCAAAGTTTTACAAAAGGCTCTGGAGAGCGGTTTTGGTATTGTAAATGACATAACCGGTTTGCAAAACGATGAGGTATGCAAGCTTTGTGCGGCTTATAATGCAACAGCGGTAATCATGCATATGAGAGGAACGCCACAAACGATGCAGAAAAACCCCTATTACGAAAATGTCATAGAAGATGTATATGATTTTTTTATCAAAAGAGTAGAAAAAGCTGAGAGTTTTGGGGTGAAAAAAATTGTGCTTGATGTAGGCATAGGTTTTGGAAAAAGATTAGAAGACAATATAAAACTTTTGAGCAGCCTTGAGCACTTTTTAACCCTGGGTAAGCCATTGCTGGTCGGAGCTTCCAGAAAATCCATGATAGATAAAATTTCACCTTCTTCTGTAGAAGAGAGGCTCTCAGGCACATTGGTACTGCATCTTGAAGCCGTCAAAAACGGTGCTTCAATTTTACGTGTGCATGATGTGGCCCAACATCTTCAGGCCCTTAAAGTGTTGCAGGCCTTGCATACATAAAGTGTCTATTTTATGTATGCTTTGATTATTTCCTGACGTTCCAGCGGTCTGTTTCCGCCAGAACGCCCTGAAGTAGCGACATTGTTTAGTTTTTGCAAAGTTTGCATGGATTTTTGATCTGCAACCTTTCCAAAAATTGTATAGCCACCATTGAGCCATGGCGTTGGAGCCGTTGTAATAAAAAACTGACTGCCGTTTGTATTTGGGCCTCTGTTTGCCATTGCCAAAATACCGGGTTTGTCAAAAACAAGATTTGCTTTGAATTCATCCTTAAACTCTTTATGCCAGATGCTCTCACCGCCTCTGCCGCTTTCAGTCGGATCACCGCCTTGAATCATAAAATTGTGAATAATCCTGTGAAATGCTATACCATTGTAATAGCCTTCTTTTACATGGGTAAGAAAGTTTTCAACGGCTAAAGGTGCAGCTTCGGGAAAAAGTTCAAGTTCTATATTTCCCTGTGTTGTTTGCAGTACAACATGCGGATTGTTTTCACTTGAAAGCAAGAGCGTCGTATAGAGTAATACCAGTGCCAGTAAAATTCGTTTCATTAAAAAGCTTCTTATTTTTCTTCAAAATCTAAACATACAGAGTTGATGCAGTATCGCAGTCCCGTAGGCTCAGGACCATCAGGAAAAAGATGTCCCAAATGAGCATCACAACTGCTGCATCTTACTTCTGTACGAATCATACCGTGTGACATATCTTTTATTTCAGTGACAGCCCCTTCAACTGCTTCATAATAACTTGGCCAGCCTGTTCCTGAATCAAATTTTGTGCTTGATTCAAAAAGCGGGGCACCACAACAGATACATTTGTAAATGCCGTCACTTTTGTTATCATAATATTTTCCGGAAAAAGGGGCTTCCGTGCCGTTTTTTCGGCATACCGAAAAAGCTTCAGGACTCAGAATTTTTTTCCATTCATCTTCGCTTTTTGTTACTTTCATTAAATTTCCTTTACTTTTTTTATAGTATATCAAGTATATTTAGTTTTATGTATAAAATGAGTATTTTGATAAAAAATTATGGGGAAGAAGAAAGAAAAGAGTATCGCCAGTTATTTAGCAATACTCTTAATGGTTATTTACCAGCTGCAACGCGGTCTTTAAGAATTCTACGTGTTTTATATATTAATAGTTCATTTATCATGTTTATCATCCCCTTATTTATGGTTTTATAGCCATTTAATTGAACTGTAACCATATTTACTTTATCGACTTGGTAAATTCTATCTGAATAAAAGTTATAGAAAACTTAATATTATAAGTAATGTCAACTATTGCATAGGTAAATCCCACGAAAAATAAAACAAATCTTAATCAATATAGTTTGATTCAATCAATTGAACACTAAAATCATCACGATAAAGAGCATTTCTTTTAATATCTGCCATTGTAGTTTTACCGGTTAGGAGTACCTTTTTATCTTTGTTCTCATTTAAAAACAACTGATAAAGATTAACAGTAAAACTTCTAAGAATAGCTATAGAGAAAGGCTCTTTATATGCTATATGGTCATCTTCTTCAGTAAGCATATCTAAGTGATAGTGATATGTTTCCACTCTCCAATGTTGCAGTATCTTTTGAAGAAACTCTTTTGCAGTTGTTTTAAAGTTAGCCATTAAATATTGAGTTGAAATTGTAACTTCACCAGTCTGTGCATTTGTTAATGTTTTCGTCACTTTAATGAGTGATTGAATATTTTGAAAGTTCTCATGATACATAACTAAATCAGCACTTTTATTTTGAAAAACTTCTACTTTTCGAGAGACTCTTTTGTTGTTTTCAGTTAAATAGCTATCTTCATCATCAACTCTATCTGTAGGCTGATTAAACTCTTCTATGGTCTTTATAGCTTTCTCTTTGAGGTGTTTCTGGTTATCTTTGAGTTTTGCTATATATCTGTTACCTTGCTCATCAATAGTGTTGAGAATCTCTGATTGAGTAAGCAGTGCATCAAAGGAAAATATCTGTCCTTCATTGCTAAAAATATTATCGTTTAAAACCTCTTTGAGTGCAGTAATTTCGCTACTCTTATTTTTATCTAAAAACTTGTGAGCAAACACTATTTTTATATCTTTATCCAAGATATTTAGTATTGCTTTATGTCTTTCCTGTGTGTATTGACCATTCACGTCGCTACCTCTCAGCCACTTCCCGTCAATAGCAATATTTTCTTGTGCAATGAATGGAAAAAAGAACTCTCTAAATACTTTTTCCAAAGCATTATTATCTGTGTTTATCAATAAACGATGATATGTTGATTTGGAAGGAATCGTTATCTCTTCTTTATCAAAAATCTCTTTGAGTATTGCATTGTCTTTGTTATATATCATCCATGAAAATATATCCTTAAAAGTTGTATTTCCTTTGATAAGTGCAAAAAGTGTCATGAAAAGAACTTCGTGCAATGGATATTCTATCTTCCCTGTATCTACTCTATAGTCTGGGATACTTTTTAGCGATTCAAGTAAGGCTTTTGTGCGTGTTAATTTGATGGTAAACTCCTTGTTTTAGGAGTCTAAGCAATATTTCTTCCAGTTCTTTTGAATCTATTGATTAAGATTTATTTTATTTTTCGTGGGATTTACCTAAACTATTGCACCCCAATCCTAAAAAAACAGGAATTTAAAAGAAGAACAATAATTGCTTGAACTCTAAAAAAACTAAAGTGATTACATATGGCAACAAAAACAAGAGAAAAATTAGCGAAAAAGCGTTCTATAAGAGGGTATGCAGATCAAGCCCAATCAAATCAACTTTTAAAATTGTTTTCAGAGGTGACAGACTATCGGAAACCTCAAGGTAAAAGACACCGACTAGAACATATTTTATATCTTTCAGTATTGGCTGGATTGATGGGAGCAACTGACTATAAGCAAATATCTATTTGGATAGAGAAGCATATTCAAAAAGAACAAGTTAAAAGATTATTAGGTGTAGAGTTTATATTAACACCAAAGAAAAGTTTGGTTTCTGATGTGTTAGCGAAAGTTGATAGCCAAGAAGTTGAAGTTGTTTTTAGGAAATGGATAAGAACCTATGTCGATACAAGAGGAAAGCACCTGAGCGTAGATGGCAAGGTTATGAATGGCAGCAAATACAAAGATAAGAGATCAATAGAAGTAGTTGGTGCTGTTTTATCTGAGATAGGGGTAATAATTGCTCATCAACAAATAGCAGAGAAGTCGAATGAAATACCTGCCCTTCAGGCTATGATAGGGGAATTGGGAGATGAATTTATCTTTACTTTTGATGCAATGAATACCCAAAAAAACTCTTGATGCTATCGAAAATAGTGGTTCAAAATATATTGCCAAGGTAAAAGATAATCAAAAAACCTTACTTGATAAAATAGATGAAATTTCAAGAGATATAAAACCGACAAATATTTACAAGGCTAAACCTGTCCAACAATCTAATGAATGGATTAATAGGAAGGTGTTTGTATATCAACCAACTACTTTTTATCATAATGGCATAACTCATATTCGCTCAATAATAAAAGTTATAAAAAAAGTAGAGTCAACAAATCATAAAACTGGCGAGATTACTAATAGCACTAGAATTCAATTCTGTATTGCAAATTTTCATGAAAGTGCAGAATTCTTTCACAATAAAATTTTACACCATTGGAAAGTGGAAACCATGCATCAATACAAAGATAATTCACTTTTAGAAGATGCTCATAATTGTCATTTAAATCCATTTTTAATGACTATTCTTAGAAGTATGATTTTGAATATTTTACACCTTAATGGTGCAAAATCTATACAAGAACAACTCATCAACAATAGATGGGATTTGGATGACTCTATCGCTCAAATATTAAAATTGAGTTTTTAGAGGATTGTGGTGCAACTATTGCACCCCAATCCTAAAAAAACAGGAATTTAAAAGAAGAACAATAATTGCTTAAACTCTAAAAAACTAAAGTGATTACATATGGCAACAAAAACAAGAGAAAAATTAGCGAAAAAGCGTTCTATAAGAGGGTATGCAGATCAAGCCCAATCAAATCAACTTTTAAAATTGTTTTCAGAGGTGACAGACTATCGGAAACCTCAAGGTAAAAGACACCGACTAGGAGCCTGTCGGATTAACCCACTCAAAACCAATAATCAGGTATAATAAATATAAATAAGAGAATATTCTAATAAGGCTTTGACGATATGAAACCCTTCATAGCAGCTAACCGAAATCAGCCATTCCTGATGCCTCCGAGTATAGAAGAGTGGCTTCCAAAGAGGCATTTGGCACGCTTCATTGTAGAGATAGTCGAAACACTCGATCTCAATGATATCTACAAACACTACAAAGAAGGTGGCAAAGATGCCTATGATCCCAAAGCAATGCTTTCGCTTCTCTTTTACGGATATGTGCGGTGAGCGAAGCGAGGAAATACTCTTGGGGTGCAACAGGAGTCTTTTCAAGCAGAAAGATAGAACAGGCTACCTACGATTCTGTACCATTTAGATATATTGCTGTCAATACTCATCCCGATCACGATACCATTGCCAACTTCCGCAAACGTTTTCTTTCCCAGATATCCGATCTCTTTGTGCAGATACTTGAGGTAGCACAGAAGTCGGGCGTACTTAAAGTAGGCAAAGTAAGTCTTGACGGTACCAAAGTCAAAGCCAACGCTTCCAAGCATAAGGCACTGAGCTACGGACATATAAAAAAACTGCAATCCCAACTCGAAGCAGAAGTGCAGGCCTTGCTTGAAAAAGCACAAGAGGCAGACAACAGTAAAAGCGATGAAGGAGTGAATATCCCTGAGGAGCTGGAACGAAGAGAAGAGCGTCTTGAAGTCATTAAGGAAGCCAAAGCAAAAATAGAGCAACGCGCCAAAGAGCGCTATGCAAAAGAGAAAGCACTCTATGATGAGAAGATGAAGAGACGCAAGGAGAAAGAGAAGCTCACAGACAAGAAGACAAAAGGCAAAGTGCCAAAAGAGCCTGTCGAAGAAGTATTGGATAAAGACCAGGTCAACCTGACCGATGAAGAGTCTCGTATTATGAAAACATCAGGCGGAGGGTTTGAGCAGTGCTACAATGCCCAAGCCTCAGCAGAGCATGATTCCCGTCTGATACTCCATACCCATGTTACACAAAACACCAATGACAAACAGGAGGTTAAGCCTACACTGCAATGGTATGAGGTACATCCAAAACTCAAACCTTCCGCTGCATTCAATGCGGATGCAGGCTATTTCAGCGAAGAGAATATCAAGCTATGTGTAAAAAGCAAAATGACACCCTATATCTCATTTGGAAAAGAGCAACACAATCAGCCACTTGAAGAGAGATTCAAAGAGGCAGACCCTTTGCCTGATAATCCTACTGAAGTAGAAAAAATGAAACACCGTCTTCAGACCAAAGAGGGTAAAGCTATTTATGCCCAACGCAAATGTGTCATAGAACCCATCTTCGGTATCATCAAACAGGTAATTGGATTTAGGCAATTTATGCTCAGAGGGCTTCAAAAGGCACAAGGTGAGTGGCGTTTGGTATGCATGGCATACAATCTGAAGAGATTGCATACGATAATGGGATAACAGGAGACAGGGATGGCATATATCGAGCAATATATGAAGGATTTTAGAGAATATTTTCTACATTATCGCTCTAAAAATGGTTTTTTAAAAATATGAGAGATTATAGGGAGTATTTTTGGATGGGTATCCGACAGACTCCTAGTAAAGATTGCTTTTGTTTTAGAAGTGAATGTTTGTGAGTTGATAAATTTCAGTAATTAGTATATTTTTTATGTTTTAACAATTTTCACATTCAATTGATGCTAGAATAGATAAAATTATTTATAAACAGTAACTATGGGTGGTAATATTGTCGTGACATTAAAATATCTTTTATCATATACAGCCGTATCACTACAGGCTTATGAAGCTGAAACTATTGCTTTACTTTACAAAGAGACTCTTGATTGGGACAGTGTTGCGAAGAGTGTTATAGATGATGATGCTTTGCAAAAAGGAACAATTGCTACACGAAAAAGAGAATTCATTGAGTTCAAAAAAAGACTTCAAACTTTAACATCAGAACAACTGGCATATTATGAAGAGGCAACAAGTTGCGATGTTAAAAATCTTACGATGCTGAGTTGCTTTAAGCTCTATGCTTTTATCTCTGATTTTGCAACTGAGGTTATGAGAAATAAACTGCTCCTTTTTGATTTTCAACTTATCAACAGTGACTATGAAGCATTTTATGACAGCAAACGAATTGCATACGACAATCTCAATACTATTTCTGAGGGAACCAAATACAAACTCAAACAAGTGATGTTTAAGATGTTTGAGCAAGCCGGATTGATTGATAGTGTTAAAAGTAAGAATATTCAAAAACCATATCTTTCAGAAGAACTTATAAAACTAATAGTCCAAGATGACCCAAAATATCTTAGTAGTTTTTTATATAGTGACAACGAGATAAATGAACATATAAAGAGATATAAATGAAATTAGAAGCATTGGAAGTGAAATACGATAAACTCTTTAATAACCTCAAAAAAAAGAGCTTTTTATCTATGAGTGCATTGGGTGGAGAGATACCGTTTTACATTGTGCCATATAATCCTGAACAAGAGAATGATGTTGTCAAAAAGACAAAACAGCTCAAAGACCGTTTAGCTCGTGATGGTGTTAGCGTATTTGAGATCAATCTATTTGATTTATCTCTTAATATACTCGAAGAGAGAGGCATACTTGAGAAGCTTATAGAAAAAGAGAAAACTCTCTCTAATTCAAAACTCTTCAAAACACTGCAAAGTGTGCTTGATAGTGAGACTAAACTCATACCTCGCATTGAAGCATTAGCAAAAGAGAACCCGTCAAAAATGCTTTTTTTAACGGGTATCGGTCAAGTCTTCCCATTTATTCGTTCTCATACAATACTCAACAATCTTCAAAACTACATCAAAGACAGACCCACTATTATGTTCTTTCCTGGAACTTATACCGCTGACTTATCTTTGTTTGGCAGACTCAAAGATGACAACTATTATAGAGCATTTAATCTTGATACTCTCAATTTGTAAGGATAAAAAATGATTGAAAAACTATTTAAAAAAGATATACATAGAAATATTGAAGGTGTTGTAAAAGCTGACAACACAACAGACGAAGCTGTTTTTAATGAGGTTGATGAGTATGTTATTACGAATGACTTAAATAAAAAGTTAGATGAATTTTTTGGAGAATATTCTGCTACTATTGGTAAGAGCACTCAAAATATTGGTGTATGGATCTCTGGACACTTTGGTTCTGGTAAATCACACCTCTTAAAAATACTTTCTTATATCCTTACAAACAAGCGAGAGCATTCAGACCTAATAGGAGAGCTGTTTCTTGAAAAGATTGATACGGATGACTTTGAGTTAAAAGCAAATATTGAAAAAGCATTAGTAACGCCATCAGAGACTATTCTGTTTAACATTGACCAAAAATCAGACATCGGAAGCAAGAACCAAGATGATGCTATTCTTGGTGTTTTTATGAAAGTATTTAACGAGATGCGAGGGTATTATCCTAAGTTTGGCTATATCGCTAAATTTGAGAGTGACCTTGATAAACGAGGGAAGTTTGATAGTTTCAAAGCAAAATTTCAAGAACTTAGTGGAGAGAGTTGGGAAAGCGGTCGTGAGACCATCTTTTTAGAGAGTGATAATCTTGCCAAAGCACTTTCAAGTGTAGATGATATTTCACAAGAGAGTGCAAAAGATTTAATAGATAGATATGAAGAGAATTATTCACTCAGTATTGAAGAGTTTGCTAATGAAGTTAAAGAATATATTCAAACCAAAGAAAAAGATTTTAGATTAGTATTTTTTGTGGATGAAGTTGGTCAATACATTGGAGACAACACAAAGCTTATGTTAAACCTGCAAACTATTGTAGAAACACTTGCAACTGTTTGTAATGGGCAAGCTTGGGTTATTGTTACTTCTCAATCTGCTGTTGATATGCTTGTAAATGCCAACTCACAAATGCAAAATGACTTCTCTAAGATTATGGGTCGTTTCAAGGTAAAATTAAATCTTACCAGTCAAAATGCAAATGAAGTTATTCAAAAGAGACTCTTGGAAAAAACAGATGGAGGAAACAGTGACTTAGGTGTAATCTACAACAAAGTCAAAAATTCTCTCTCTTCAATCATTCACTTCTCAGATAGAAGCAGACAATATCAAAACTATAAAGATGGCGAACACTTTGCTCTTGTCTACCCATTTGTTCCTTATCAGATGGACTTATTTCAGTCTTGTATCACAGGGCTGTCTGCTCACAGTGTATTTCAAGGGAAGCACCAATCAACGGGTGAGCGAAGTATGCTTGATGTTGTGCAAAACATCGCAAAGAGAATATCATCAGAGACGATAGGAGCAATAGCTACATTTGATATGTTTTTTGATGGTCTCTCTTCTATCATTCGTGGAGATGTTCAAACGCAGATACAAAAAGCAACAGATACACTTGAACCGTTTGAATCTAAGGTATTAAAAACTCTCTTTATGATTAAGTATGTCAAGGAATTTACGCCAAATATAGATAACATTACGACTTTACTTGTTGGAACAATCATAGACATAGATATAAGTGATTTAAAAAAGCAAGTTCAAAGTGCATTAAACACTCTTATTAATCAAACATATATTCAAAAGGTTGGGGAACAATATGAGTTCTTAACTGATGTTGAAAAGGATATTGAAAAAGAGATTAAATCTACTGATGTTGAAAACTCTGAGATTGTGAGTGTGCTTGTAAGTTGGATTTATGATGACATAATTAAGATCAATAAAATCAGATATGCACCAAATAAGCAAAACTACCCATTTGCAAGAAAGCTTGATGATACTATAGTTAAAGGAAGAGAGGAGGAATTGGTACTTAACATTATTACTCCTCTAAACTCACAAGATTATGATGAAGAGAGATTGATCCATAAATCCCTTGCAGATAGTGGTCTGATATTGGCACTTCCAGGTTCTTACGATTTTTCATCAGATTTGGAACTCTGGGTAAAGACTAATAAATATATTCCTCAAAAACAAGGTGGTGGTGTTTCTGATAATGAAAAAAATCTACTGTTTAACAAATCTAATGACAACAACAAAAGAAGAGAAAAACTTCAAAATAATCTAAAAGATTTCATTAGTGAAGCAAAGATTTATCATAACGGTAAAGTCTTAGAGATTACCACAAAAGATGTCAAAACAAAAATAGAAAATGCTTTTGAAACTCTTATCACAAGCACATATACCTACATTGGTTTGCTTCCAAAAGTTTATGAAGAGAGAGATATAAGTGTTGTTCTCAATCAAAGCGATGATTTGCTTACAGGAAGCGATGATGCACTCTCTCCTGCTGAACAAGAGATGTACACTTACATCCGGAGACAAAAGGCTTCACATAAAACGTTAACTATTTCAGATTTACTTGAATACTTTTCTGTTAGACCGTATGGATGGTATCAAAATGCGATACTCACTCAAATAGCTTCTATGTATATGAAACAAAAAGTTGATTTGAAGCAGAACTCAACACCGCTCAATAAAAAAGAGATTTTAGCTGCTCTTACAAATAACAGACAGTTCAACACTATTGTAGCACCACGAGTAGAAGTAGATGCCAACAAGATAAAGAAAACAAAAGAGACACTGACTGAGCTTTATCCAAATGCTTCGTTTAACTCTACATCTACAAGAGAGATTTACGATGTGTGCCAGAGTGAAACAACCAAGCTTATATCTGCTTGTAGAAACTTTATGAACTTGAACTATCCATTTAACGATGTGTTTCAAGAGATTATAGATGTTTTAACTCCATTAGAAAAATTAACGACAGACACTCTGTTTGATGAAATTCCAAATATGGAAGATGACTTACTTGATGCCAAAGATGACTTGATAGACCCTGTTATGGAATTTATGAACGGTGACAAACGAAAGATATACGACAGTGTAAAGAAGTTTATAGATGAAAATAGTAACAACCTCAGATATATAGATAGTCCTCAAAAAGCTGTTATAGAAACACTCCTAACCTTAGAGAAGCCATATAATGGAAATACTATACCAAAAGCAAAACAAGCACTAAAAGATGTAGAAGAGTGGCTACAACCACTTATAGAACAAACAAGAGCAGAAGCGATTACTAAAATAGAAGCAGTGATAAAAGAGCTACAAGAGAATGAAAACTTTGAAAAGATACCAAGAGAAGATAGATATAAAGTCATAAGACCAAGACAGGAGTTAATAGAAACTATCAAGCACACTTCAAGTATAGATACTATCAAACAAAGAAGTAATGCAGATGCACTTGCTGATGAACTAAACCGTGGTCTTGAAAAAATATTTGAACTAATCCCACAAGATGTAATTGTTCCACCAAAACAAGATACAGTTCGTATAGCAAAACTAACACCTCGTAATAAACTTACTCTAAAAAATAGTGATGATGTAAATGAGTATATTGAAAAGTTAAAAGAAAATCTATTAAATGAAATTGGTAATGGGAAACAGGTATTATTATAAATGAAGAATGAAATAATCCCAAAGGATTTCAACTTAAAGTTGATACAGCCAAATATCTTGAACGATTCGGCACCCTTTGAGGAGTTGATGAATTATACCATAAGAATACAAAATGAACAATAAACACTACAATAGTATACTGCTAAGCAATAATATTATCCCTAAAAATGATAGGGAAAAAGAGATAGCTCTCAATCTTATCGCACAAAAAGAGAAGTTTATTTTGGAAGATGCAGTTAATGCACTTATTTATAACAGGACAATCCTTCCAGAAGATGGTAAATATACCCTTAAACAATATATTGATGAAGTTAATAAGATAACAAATCAATACTACTTTATGTATATACAAATTAGTCAATTTGAAGCCTTTTTAAGAACTTACATAAATCATAAAATGATTAAAGCATATGGTAATAAATGGCATCAACACTCTATAATGCAGGATTTAACTGAGTTTCAAACGAAAATAATGAAACAAATAAATAAACCATCCAAAGCATTAAATAGTATCTCTTTTGGGACATTAGAACTGGTGTATCTCAATGGTTCAAGGTTTGGAAATGTGTTTCAAGCAAAGCTTCATACTGCTGCTATCTTAACAAAAGATGGTAAGCCTAAGTATCATAACAAAGGTTTAGTGAAAGGACTGTTTTCAATAGTTAGAAATGCTCGTAACGATATATGCCATCATAGAAGAATAGGTGAAAGCATTAAATCAAATCCAAAATATTCAAAAAAGAAGATGTCTCGCTCTGATGTAATAAAATCGCTCAATGACTTAAAAATACTCTTGGGCTATAATGATCAATTTGATGTCAAGTCAGTACATTTAGAATATAATAAATTTTAGGAGAACCAACTATGAACAAATCAGCACTTAAAAAATTCGCCACATCTATGAGACTTGAACTTATCTCTATGATTAAGACTAAGATAGATTATTTACTTTCAGATGCTTACAAAGAGAACTTAGCAGTTTATAACACCAACAAGGCTCACATACAACTGATAGAAGAGAGATACTCAAAGGATAGTGAAGATTTCATAGAAGAAGTTGCTTATACTTGGTTCAACCGTCTTGTGGCTCTTAGGTTTATGGATGTTAATGAGATAACTTCAAGTTCAGTTATATCTACATCTGATGAACAACCAATACCTCAAATGTTTATAGAAGCTAAGTCTGGAACGATAGAAGATACTCTAAATCTAAACAGAGAGCTGTTTTTTGACCTCATAGATAAAAAGGTGTCTGGTGTAAAAGATAGTGATAATGAAGCTTATAAAATGCTCTTTATCTCCACTTGTAATGAGTATGCAAACCTTATGTCATCTATGTTTGAAAAGATTAGTGATTATACAGAGCTACTACTTCCAGAAGATATGTTAAGTCCTAACTCCATCAGAGCAAAAGTTGTAAGCTCTATGAGTGAAGAGGATTGTCAAGATATAGAAGTGATTGGTTGGTTGTATCAGTTCTACATCTCAGAGAAAAAAGATGATGTATTTGTAATGCTCAAAAAGAACAAAAAAATCACACCAAGTAATATACCAGCAGCAACACAACTCTTTACACCTCACTGGATAGTGAAGTATATGGTTGAAAACTCTCTTGGTAAATTGTGGATGCTAAATAATCCAACTTCAAACCTAAAAGAGTATATGAAATACTATATAGAAAATGAAGAAGAAACAAGTACATTTATAAAAGTAAGCTCACCAGAGGAGATAACTTTTTTAGACCCTTGTTGTGGTAGTGGTCATACACTTACTTATGCTTTTGATCTACTAACAAAAATCTATGAGGAGGAAGGCTACAACAAAAGTGAAATCCCATCTCTCATACTCCAAAATAATCTATTTGGTTGCGATATAGACAAAAGAGCTTCTGTATTGGCTAATTTTGCTCTAACTATGAAAGCAAGACAGTATCATAAAAGATTTTTCAAAAAAGATGTAAAACCAAACATAGTTGAGCTTGAAGATTATGCAAGTGATGAGTTTGCAGGGATTAAAAACTTTGGTTCTCTTTTAGTTCCTTATAGTGATAGTTCATTTGATGATGGTATCTTTGGTCAATCTACAAGAGAGTATGAGATACAAAAGAAGATACTCTCATCTGAGTTTCATTGTGTAGTTACAAACCCTCCGTATATGGGTTCAAAGGGTATGAACAAAGAGCTTAGTGATTTTGTGAAGAAAAGATACCCAGATAGTAAGTCTGATTTGTTTGCAGTTTTTATGGAGAGAACATTAGAGCTTACAAAACCTCACGGTTTTATGAGTATGATAAATCAACACTCTTGGATGTTCCTGAGTAGCTATGAGAAACTTAGAATTAAAATCATTGAAAAGCAGAGAATAGACACTATGGTTCATTTGGGTGCAAGAGCATTTGAAGAGATTGGTGGAGAAGTTGTTCAGAGTGTAGCTTTTGTTTTGGAGAAAAATAAATAATGCCTAAGGATATTCTTTCTCTTAATTTTCAAGAGGCAAAAGACTTTTTATTAAAGCAAGAAAGCTATATTACAACTAACTTACCTAAATACTTTGAATTTAATAATTTACTTTTGGAACTATCTAAAGAATTGAAACAAGAAAAGTTTATTAAGTTTGCCAATCCTAATGAAAACCCTAAAAACTATGAAGATATAAACTATAAGTTATTAACTAATAAAAATGGGAAGCATGATTGGAGACCGATACAATTAATTCATCCCGTAATATATGTATCTTTAGTAAATCAAATTACAAAAGAAGAAAATTGGAAAAAAATAAAGGATAGGTTTCTTCAAATAAAAAAAAGAAGTATTGTTGAATGTATGAGCCTACCAATCGTTTCTGAAACAAAACAATCTTCAAAAAAAGAACAAATATTATTTTGGTGGGAGAATATAGAACAAAAATCTTTAGAATTAAGTCTTGAATTTAGTTCTATATATCATACAGACATCAGTGATTGCTATGGGTCTATATATACTCATTCAATTCCTTGGGCAATTCATTCAAAAAATAACATCAAATATAATTGGACTAAAAAATCAAAAAAATATTTTATTGGTAATGATATTGATATACATATACAAGCAATGTCCAATAGTCAAACAAATGGTATTCCTCAAGGTAGTATTCTTATGGATTTTATTGCAGAAATAGTCTTGAGCTATGCTGACCTACTTCTAAGTGTTAAATTAAAGAATAAATACAATAAAAGTGATTTTAGAATATTAAGATATAGGGATGATTATAGAATATTTGTAAATAATCCAAACATAGCAGATGAAATCATAAAAAATTTAACAGAAGTATTAATAGAATTAGGATTGAAACTAAATTCTCATAAAACATTTATGTCAAATGATATAATAGGTGCTTCAATTAAACCTGATAAACTTGATTGGATGAGTAGAGGTAAAAAATCTATATCAGTTCAAAAACAACTTTTGGTATTACATCAATTTTCTAATAAACATCCAAATTCAGGAACATTAGAAAAAGAACTTCAAAATATTCTTGTTAATATTAATATAATGACAAGAGATAAAACTATAAAAAAAGTTTTAATTAATTTCAAATATACAATAAAAAAAAGAGTTCTTACTATTGAAGATTATCAATACCATTTTGATAAATTATGTAAAATTAACATTAAGAAGAAAAAGAATTTTATAGAAAAAAACAATATAAATGTTTTAATTAGTATAGTTGTCAATATAGCTTTTCATAATCCAAAAGCTTATACTATTTCTATTGCAATTATTAATAAATTATTTACTTTAATTGAGGATAAGAGTGTTATTGAAATCGCTGAGAAAACAATAATGAAATTTCAAACTATCCCCAATACTGGTTATATGGAGATATGGCTTCAACGGTCAATAATTAAATTAGACTATCAAAAATTACAATTAAAAGAAAAAATGTGTAGATTAGTTAATGGAGAAGATATTAAGTTATGGAACAATTGTTGGCTACAAGCAAATATTGTTGAAATTTTCAATAAAAATAAAATTGTAAATCATAGTTCAATTCAAAATACACCTGAAATAATAGATATAAATGATATTTCTTTTTCGGTATATGATGGGCAATAATAATGGAGAATAAAATGGCAACATACATAAGACTAACAGACTACAAAAGTAGTGATGAAAAAGAGCAAGAGTTTTTTAATCCTGAAAATAGATATAAAGCTAAACAAGAAGATTTTTCTAATATCCCAGGAAATTATATTGCTTATTGGTTAAGTGATACTGTAATTAATCATTTTTCAAAAAATATTTTTTTAGGTAATGAAGTTATTACAAGAGAAGGAATGGCAACTGCTGATAATGATAGATTTCTAAGATATTGGAATGAAGCTAATTTTAATGATATAGGTTTCAACTTACAAACGATAGATGAAGCAAATAAATCACATAAAAGGTGGTTCCCATACAACAAAGGGGGAGAATTTAGAAAATGGTATGGAAACAATGAATATCTTGTTGATTGGCAGAATGATGGATATGGAGTAAAAAATAATATTGACCAAAAAACTGGACGACTTAGGTCTCATAATTATAATGGTGAATTTGCTTTTCAAAAAGGAATGACTTGGGCAGCACTGAGTAGTTCTAAGATTTCTGTAAGATTTTCTAATTATGGTTTTATGTTTGATTCAAAAGGGGCAATGGGTTTCAGTGATAAAAATATAGAATACTTTATTGCATTGATTAATAGCTGTGTTGGTATGAAGTTTTTAGAAATTTTAGCTCCAACTGTGGATTTTAAGGTTGGGGACATAATTAAAATACCTTTAATTAAGCACAAAGAAGAAATAATAAATACAATAGTGAAAACTAATATTTCTATTGCAAAACAAGAATGGGACAGTAGAGAAATATCGTGGGACTTCACAAAGAATGAACTCATAAAACATAAAAATGACAGTAAAATAGAAACAGCATACTCAAACTACTGTGACTATTGGAGGGAGAAGTTTAACACACTACATCAAAATGAAGAAGAACTAAACAAACTCTTCATAGATATATATGAGCTACAAGATGAACTTACACCAGATGTAGAACTAAAAGATATAACGATACTCAAAAATGAAACTAAGATAATAGATAATGAGTTAGTATTTCAAGCAGATGAGATTATGAAGCAGTTTATCTCTTATGGTGTTGGTGTGATGTTCGGTAGATACTCACTTGATAGTGATGGACTATTGATTGCAAATATTGGTCAAGAAGTGCCACCATCTACTACATTTGAAATAGATGATGACAATGTTATCCCCGTGCTTGAAGATGACTACTTCAAAGACGATATAGCTTCAAGATTTGTGCAGTTTGTCAAAGCTACATTTGGAGAAGAAGATTTAAGTGAGAACATTAGGTTTATAGAAAACTCACTTGGAACAACTCTAAGAAAGTATTTTGTAAAAGGTTTCTATGAAGACCACCTAAAAAGATACAAAAAAAGACCAATCTATTGGATGGTAGCATCTCCAAAAAAAGGCTTTATGAGTTTAATCTATATGCACAGATATGAAGCAGATACATTTGCAAGAGTAAGAAACTCTTACTTAACAGAATACATAGCAAAGCTTGAAGCACACAAAGAAACGCTAACTCTTACAACCTCGTCAGATACAGCATCTAATGCCGATAAAAAATCAGCAGATAAACAAATGAAAGCTATAGATGCAAAACTAAAAGAGATTATAGAGTTTGATAGAGATAAAATGATGCACTTTGCTCAAAATCCAACAGAGATAGACTTAGATGATGGAGTTAAGGTAAATTATTGTAAATTTAGGGATATACTTTATCCTATAACAGGGCTTTGTAAATGAAAACACTTTATATAATTGCAGGTGCAAATGGGAGTGGAAAAACGACCTTTGCTATGAATTTTGCACAGCTTCAAAACTTAAAATTTATAAATGCAGATGAAATTGCAAAAGAGTATGATCCAAATGATATTCAAAAGTATAAGATGAAAGCTGGGAAAAAGTTTTTTGAAGAGTTGTATGTCTCGTTAGATGAGGAGAACTCTTTTATCATCGAGACAACACTATCTGGTAAGTATCTTATTAAAATAATAGCTAAGGCAAAACACCAAGGATTTAAAATATCTTTGATATATCTATTTTTAGAAACAAATACTGAAAATATTTATCGTGTTAAAAATAGAGTCTTAAAAGGTGGGCACAATGTTCCTGCGGAAGATATTGCAAGACGATATTATAGAAGTAGAAAATTGTTTCAAAATATATACAAAGATTTGTGTGATGAGTGGATGTTATTTTTTAATGGCGATGATAATTTTGAGTTAGTTGAAAATCAAGATGAACTCTATGATGAAGAGTTAAAAAATCTATTTTTAGAAGGTGGAGAAAATGAGTAATTTGGAAATGATGATAATTAAAATTGGTAAAAAAGCAGTTAAAGATGCTCAAAAAGATAGCTTTAAAAAAGGAATAGCGAATGTTTATAGTAAAAATAAACAGCTATTTTTTCAGTTACCAGATGGAACGATAACTCAGGATATACCAAAAGAGTATAAAAAATAATATGATAGATATACAACAAAGATTAAAAACAATCTTCCAAAAAGAGAGATTGGTGTTTTGGTATGATGATAATGGTGCTTTAAAAAATGAGTTTGAAGTAATAAAGTTAGATGATGTAACTAAACTTGAAATAGATAACAATGAGTTTGGCATAAAACGACAAGTATTGAGTTTGCAAAAAAATGATAAATTTCTTATATATTCTCCTATTAAACCCCCTAAAGATGAGGATAATTGGCTACTTGATTTGAACATCGCTAACTATATGTTTAGTGCAGATAAAATAAGTCTAATTTTACAAAATCTTGGTCTTGATGTCAGTTTCAAAGAGTTTGTAAGTCAGTTTGATAAGTTTTTTAACTCTAAAACTCATTTAAATACCCTTAAAACTTTGCTTAATGATAAAGAGAGTCAAGATAGCCTTGCACTTAAGATAATGGCTACAAGCATATCGTGTGATGATAATATAGATAGTATTATGCTAAAACTATTCTCTAATGACAAGCACTTTGAAACATTAAGCAAATATAACCTTACAGATGAATTTTTTAAAGCTGTTAAAACTAAATACTCTTATGATGGAGACAGTGTTAAAGATTTATTACATAAACTCTTTCAAAATCATTTTTATTACTCACTTGACAAAAGCAAAAGCATACTAAACTCTGATGCAAGAATTTTTGTTAAAAGTTGGATGGATAGCAGCAAACACAAAGATAGTTTTGAACAAATCTCAAAAGAGATTAGTGAGGAATTAAATATTGGTAATATTATTATTGATATAGATATTTCAAAAATAATCTCTTGCGATACTTATGAAAAGTGCGACCAAGTAGTTATATCGCATTTACTTAGCAAGTTAAATAGTAACAGTATTAATTCTTCTGAAATGGCTAAAATTATTAATATTAGAGAGCATACATTTTGGTTTAAGAACTATAAAAATATTTATAAGGCACTTCTTAGTGCTTCACTACTCTTTGACTTTGTAAAAGATACCAAACTTACTATGAAAAGTTTTCAAGATGGGATAAATGAGTATTCTACTCATTGGTATAAAGCAGATAGATATTATAGAGATTACTCTATACATTCAAGCAAAGCTGAACACCTTGAACTATTAAAGCCTCTTAACTCTAAGGTAGAAGATGTTTATTTAAACTCTTATTTAAGAGAGTTAAATGACAACTGGCAAAGTTTCGCCCAAACTTATTCTACCACTTCAGCAATTGCACATCAACAACAGTTTTATAACACTAAAGTGCAACCATACTTACAAAGGAAAAACAAAGTATTTGTCATTATCTCTGATGCTTTGCGTTATGAGTGTGGAGTCGAACTAACTTCACAAATTTTAGCAGAGAACAAAAAGAAAGATAGATTTAGTGCAACTTGTAATAGCATGCTAAGTTCGTTACCATCATATACACAGCTTGGAATGGCAAGTCTATTACCTCATAAAGAGTTATCTATAAAAAATAAAAATGATATTGTATTTGTAGATGACAAATCATCATCTGGGATAGCCAATAGAGATAAAATACTAAAATCATACGATGAAAATGCAATGGCTATTGGTTATGAAGATTTCTTAAAATATAAAAGAGATGAAGGTAGAGAGTTAGTAAAAAATGCAAGTGTTGTTTATATCTACCATGATGAGATTGATAAAATGGGAGAAAAAAACGAAATAAAAACATTTGATGCAGTGCAAAGTACATTTAAGAGCATTATTAAAATCATTAAGCAAATTTCTAACTTTAATGGATCAAATATATTAATCACAAGTGATCACGGTTTTCTTTATACCAACCAAGCAACTGCTGATAGTGAATTTTGCAAGGTTGAGATACAAAATGCTATAAAAATAAATAGAAGGTTTATTATTGGTAAAAATTTGGAAGATGGAACTTGTGTGGCTAAATATAGCGGTGATAATTTAGGTATTAGTGGAGATAATGAGTATCTGATACCAAAGTCAATCAGTAAAATAAGAGTTCAAGGTGGAGGCAATCGTTTTATACACGGTGGAGCTTCACTTCAAGAGTTGGTAATACCACTCATCGAGGTTAATATTAAAAAAGGCAAATCATCAAATATTAAAGATGTAAATGTAGATATTATACCGATGAGAAATATATCTACCAATACTGTTAATGTATCGCTCTACCAATCAGAAGTAGTTGATGATAAGACTAAACCGATAACACTTAAAATATCATTTCAAAGTCTTGATGGTGTATTGCTCTCTGATGAGTTCAAGCATACCTTTAACTCTACTGAACAGTATGATACAAATAGAGAAACAAGATTTAAGATGACTTTCAAGCAGAACATAAATGAGTATAATAACCAGAACATTAAACTTGTAACGAAAAAAGTTCTTGAGGGAAGTAGTGAAACTCCAATATATAAAGAGTTTGAAGTGAAGTTAGCATTATCATTTTTCAATGATTTTGATGATGATTTTTAGGGGTTAATATGGATTTGAATAGCAAACTAAATGAAGAGTTTATAGGTAAAGTAGTAAGAAAAGATTTGACAAAAAGCATTAAAGAGGGAGCAAATGTTCCTATTTATGTATTAGAGTATTTGCTTGGTATGTATTGTGCAACTGATAATGAAGAGCTCATACAAGAAGGTGTTGCCAAGGTTAAATATATACTTGCTAAAAACTATGTAAGACCAGATGAGAAAGAGGTTGTCAAATCTCGTATAAAAGAGAAAGGTCGTTATAAAGTTATAGATAAAGTCTCTGTAAAGCTCAATGAAAAAGATGATGTGTATGAAGCAGAGTTCTCTAACCTTGGTATTAAAAAAATAGTTATCAATGAAGAGTATGTAAAAAAATACCAAAAGTTACTTGCAGGTGGTATATGGGTCATAGTTACTCTTGAATACTACTATGATGAAAATGCCAAAGGTGCATCTCCTTTTCATATACAAGACCTAAAACCCATTCAAATGCCAAATATGGATATGGAAGAGTTTCAAGCCCAAAGAGGTAAATTCACTAATGATGAATGGATGGATATAATTATAAGAAGCTCTGGAATGGAGCCAACTAATTTTGAGATAAATACTAAATGGCACTTATTAGCTCGTTTAATCCCATTTGTAGAGAACAACTACAATATGTGTGAGCTTGGACCAAGAGGAACGGGTAAATCATTTGTATATAAAGAGATTTCGCCTAACTCCATACTTGTAAGTGGTGGTCAAACTACTGTTGCGAATCTCTTTTATAATATGAGTAGTAGAACTATTGGTCTTGTTGGTAATTGGGATATTGTAGCATTTGATGAAGTAGCAGGAATTAACTTCAAAGATAAAGATGGCATACAAATAATGAAAGATTATATGGAAAGTGGTTCATTTGCAAGGGGTAAAGAGCAAAAACAAGCCAAAGCTTCATTTGTGTTTGTTGGAAATATTGATGGAAGTATAGAGAACATCATAAAAACTTCTCACTTGCTCTCTCCATTTCCAAAAGAGATGATAGATACTGCATTTTTTGACCGTTTTCACAACTATCTCCCAGGGTGGGAAATCCCTAAGATGAGAACAGAGTTTTTCACTAATGAGTATGGGTTCATTACGGACTTTATGGCAGAGTGGATGAGAGAGCTTCAAAAGATGAACTACTCCAATGCTATTGATAAGTATTTTAAGCTTGGTAAGGACTTGAACCAAAGAGACAGCCGTGCTGTTAAAAAAACTGTAAGTGGTCTTCTAAAACTTATGCACCCAAATGGTGTATATGATAAAGAAGATGTAAGAGTGGCATTAGAATATGCACTTGTTGGTAGAAGACGCATAAAAGAGCAACTGAAAAAGATAGGTGGCATGGAATTTTACGATGTAAATTTCTCTTATATTGATATAGAAGATGATAGTGAGATAAGAGTAGCCGTTCCCGAAAGTGGTGGAAATGCACTTATTCCAGATGGACAACTTCCAAATGGTTCATTATATACTGTTTCATACAATCCAGATAACGGTCATAAAGGTCTGTTTAGATTAGACTTGCAAGTAATGGCAGGTGGTGGAAAACTTGATACTACTGGATTTAGTGGAACAGCTATAAAAGAAGAGATAAAAGAAGCTGCAAACTATATACAAGCAAATTTACATCGTGTGTCACTGGGTGTTAAATATAAAGATTTTGATTATCACTTAAAAGCAAGTGACCTTAACGGTGTAGGTAAAGCAAAAGATATTGAGTTAGCCATATTTGTATCTTTATGTAGTGGTGTTCTTGAAAAACCATTACTATCTCAAATGGTAGTTCTTGGCAGTATGAATATTGGTGGAACAATTACAGGTACAGAAAGTCTTCCAGATGCTCTACAAATTGCAAGTGATAGTGGAGCAAAGAAAATACTACTTCCTGCTGTTGATATGACACAAATGGCGAAAGTCCCACCAGAGTTAATGAGTAAGTTTCAACTTATTATTTACTCAGACCCAATTGATGCAGTGTTTAAGGCTGTTGGGGTGGAGTAATGGAAGGTTATTTCATGCATTAAAAAAAAGTGGTTAGTAGGGAAAGTTTTGTAAAAAAATATACATTCAATTGTAAATTCATCTTTGAATTTAAAATATGAGTATATACTTATTTCTATTTTAGGTAATCTATATTAATTCAATTATATAATCAGTAGATAGTATTTAGGAAAAAATATGTATAAATTACAAAAGGGAAAAAAGGTACACAAAAATGGTAGAGCGGATGAGTTTTATCATATTTGTAAACCAAATATTCCTGATTTTTATTCAAGTCTCTATGTTAGTAATAAATCGAAAAATTCTTTAGATTATGGCAAAGGAATAGGGTATATATTAGTGAAGTATTTTAATTTTCTATTAGATAGGAATGTAGAATATTGGAATGCATCAGATGAAGATGTAAAAGCATATATGCTGTATATTATTAATTTTGATATCAAGAAAAATGAGATAATATCTGAACCAGAAATTACATATCATACAATTCAGAAACATAAAGAAACTATAGTGAAGTTTTATAAATTTTTATGGCAATACTCTGAACATAGTGTGCTTCAGATAAATAAATGGGACAATAATAAACTTTCTGAATACAGCACAGCTCTTACGTTGCGATGGAATGATATTAGTAGTATAGCTGATGCAACGATAGATCTATTTGTTACAAAGCACAAAACTAGTTCAAAAGAATATATTTTGGAATATACGGATGAAGAGGTTAAAGCAATATATAGTAATTTTAGAAACTATAGAAATCGCGCAATATTCTTAGCTACATTACACGGGATGAGAATAGATGAAGTTTTATCCATAAAGCTTAAGGACTATAATCCTAGAGAGTGTACCGTTAAGCCATCTCGTTCTAAAGGCAAAGGAAGAGGTAGAAAAAGAACTATTCTCTTTGGAGATCAGACAATAGGAGTTATTGAGAACTATATCTTGAATGAGAGAAACCCTGCAGAAGTAAAGTCTAAAAAGAGCAGTGAATATCTCTTTGTAAATACTAAAGCTATAGAAGGCGAGATTTTATTTAATGAATATAAAGCCGCTTCATACAGAGATTCATTGGTTAGAGCAGCTAAAAATGCAGGAATAAAAGGGAATGTGAGAACACACTCTGGCCGTTCTGACAAAGCAACAAAGCTTGTAAAAGCAATGGTTGGAGGAGAACTAAATCTTAGCGATGAAATAATAAGACATATTATGGGTTGGAAATCTCCTGAATCGATTAGACCATATGTAGATCATGCAAATGAAGAAATTTCAAAAGACTTTGCTAAGAAACATGCAGAAAGTTTAAACAAAAAGCTTTTAGAACTGCAAGAGAAACTACATGATTAAATATAGTAAAAATAAAAATAGCCAATTTTATGTTCAAGTTGATTCGAGTATATATATTATTGGAATGAAGGGAATAGCAGCTTTAAAAGACGTTTCATTTAACACAAGTTGCTGGATACATTTTAAAAAATTGGTTTTTGAAAAACAAATGAAAATGCTAGAAATAGTAGAGGATATTTTTGGTGAAGAAAGAAGTGTCGGATTAGAAAAAGCCATATGGGTTATGACGGAAATGCTAATGCAAGAGAACAGTAAGGGTGTAAAAGAATATTTTGAATATCATGCAAAACTATGTTTTTCTCAAT